>NZ_JBDPMC010000011.1:0-139172 GCF_039871625.1 Micromonospora sp. B11E3
AGCAGTTCCGGGCGGTCGCGACCAGGTACGACAAGCGCGACTACATGTACCAGGCCACCGTCGACATCGCCACGATGAAGATCTGGCTACGCGACCTCACCCAAGATCGACGAGACACGGCCTAGGCCCTGCCACCCACGCCGAACCACGACGGCGGACACGATGGACCGGTGGTCTCCGGCCGCCTCGCCGGTGCGGCATCGGCGCTCGGCTTTTCGTGTGCTCGCGGTGGCCGACCGGCCCGGCCGGCGCCGGGCGGTCCGAGCGGGAGTCGGGTGCTCGGGCGGGGCCGTCGCGTGGGGCGGGCAGAAAGGGCCGTCGCGGGGTGGACGCCGGCTGCGTCGTCGGCCAAGGTGTGTGATGGCACCGTGTACGCACGGTGCGCGCCCCGGCCGGTCGGTGCCCACGCCGTCCGGGTGGGGCCGCTTCTCCGTGTCCGCATCCGTCCCGGGAGTTGCCCGTGACCCATCCCTCGGCCCTGCTCCGCCGCACGTTGGCGGGGCTCACCGCGGTTGCCGTGACCGCCGTCGGCCTCGCCGTCGCGCCGGCGGCGCACGCCGCGCCCGACCACGACACGGTGGTCTCCGCCGTCCCGTCCGCCGCGTCGCCGAACATCATGGACGGCACGGTCTTCGCCATCCACGACGCCGGCACGAAGATCATCGCCGCCGGTTCGTTCACCAGGGTGCGTAACCGCGGCTCCGACGTGGACATCACCCGCAACCACGTGCTCGCCTTCGACAAGGCCACCGGCACCGTCGACACCGCGTTCGCGCCGGCCGTCGACGGCGAGGTGTACGACGTGGAGGCCGGCCCGACCGCCGGCACCGTCTACCTGGCCGGCAAGTTCAACACTGTCAACGGGATCACCCGGCGCAAGGTGGCGGTGGTCGACGTCGCGACCGGCGCCACGGTCACCAGCTTCGCGGGGCCGGCGTTCAACGGCCTGGTCAACGACGTCGCCGTGGCCGGCAACCGGCTGCTGGTGGGCGGCATCTTCACCACGGCCGGCAACGCCAACCCGCGCGGCGGGCTCGCGTCGCTCAACGCCGGCACCGGCGCGCTCGACGGCTACCTCACCACCTCGCTCACCGAGAACCACAACTGGGACGGGGTCAGTGGCGCCAAGGCCGGCGTCGGCGCCGACAAGCTGGCGCTCTCCCCGGACGGCACCCAGCTCGTGGTGATCGGCAACTTCCGCAAGGCCGACGGGGTGGTGCACGACCAGATCGTGCGCCTCGACCTCGGGGCGACGGCGGCCACCGTCGCCGACTGGAACACCAGCCGGTACACCCCGCGCTGCTCGTACTGGGCGTACGACTCGTACGTGCGGGACGTGGCCTTCGCCCCGGACGGCAGCTACTTCGTGCTGGTCACCACCGGCGCGGCGCACGGCGGGACGCTGTGCGACACCGCCGCCCGCTGGGAGGCCGCCGCCACCGGCGACGGGCAGGAGCCCACCTGGGTGAACTTCTCCGGCGGCGACACCTTCCTCTCCGTCGGGATCAGCGAGCAGGCCGTCTACGTCGGCGGGCACCTGCGCTGGGTCAACAACAGCTTCGGCTCGGACGCCGCGCAGGCCGGCGCGATCGGCCGGGCCAGCATCGCCGCGCTCGACCCGCGCAACGGGCTGCCGCTGTCCTGGAACCCGGGCCGGCACCCGCGCGGCTACGGCGTGGCCGAGCTGCTGGTCACCCCGGAGGGCATCTGGCTCGGCTCGGACCAGTCCTGGATCGGCAACTTCCGGTACCGGCGGGAGCGGATCGCGTTCTTCCCGCTGACCGGCGGTGCCGCCCCGCACCCGACCACCACCGCCGGCCTGCCCGGCACCGTGTACCGGGCCGGCGTGCCGGCGCCCACGAACGTGCTGTACCGGGTCAACGCGGGCGGCCCGGCGGTCCTCGCCGCCGACAACGGGCCCGACTGGAGCGCCGACGACGGCGGCAACCCCAGCCCGTACCACAACACGGGCAGCAGCACGGCCGGGTTCGCCGCGGTCGGCAGCCTGGACGCCACGGTGCCGGCCGGCACCCCGGCCGCGCTGTACAGCGACGAGCGGTACGACGGCGGCGGCGCCCCGGAGATGCAGTGGGACTTCCCCGTCCCAGCCGGCACCGAGGTCCAGGTGCGCCTCTACCTGGCCAACCGGTACGACGGCACGGCCGCACCCGGCGCCCGGGTGTTCGACGTGACGCTGGACGGCACGCTGGTGCTCGACAACCTGGACCTGTCCGCGAGCGTGGGCCACAACGCCGGCACCATGCGGTCGTTCACGATCGTCAGCGACGGCACCGTCGACATCGACTTCGGGCACGTCGTGGAGAACCCGCTCGTCGACGCGATCGAGCTCGTCAAGACCGGCCCGCCGCCGGCCGGCACCGGCAACGAGGTGCAGGCCCGGTCGTACGACGGGGCTGCCACCGTCGGCGCGCCGGTCGACGTGGCCAACCCCGACGGCACCGCCTGGTCCACGGCCAGGGGCGGGTTCTGGGTCGGCGGCACCCTGTTCTACGGGATGAACGGGGCGCTGTGGCGGCGCACCTTCGACGGGTCCACGTTCGGCACGCCGAGCCTCGTCGACCCGTACCACGACGCGTACTGGGACACGGTGGTGACCGACTCCGGCCCGGAGGGCCAGACGTACGCCGGGTCCACGGTCAACTTCTACCCCGAGATCCCCAACGTCACCGGCATGTTCTACACCGCCGGTCGGCTCTACTACACGCTCGCCGGCCAGAGCGGGCTGTTCTGGCGCTGGTTCACCCCGGACAGCGGCGCGGTCGGCGCCGAGCGGTTCACCGTCGCGGGGGTCACCGGCTTCACCGACAGCGGGGGCGTCTTCCTCGCCGGCGGCACCCTCTACCGGGTCAGCCGCTCGACCGGGGCGCTCGCCTCGACCGCCTGGTCCGGCGGCGCGCCCACCGGCACGTTCACCACGGTCAGCGGCCCCGCCGTCGACGGGGTGGACTGGCGGGCCAAGGCGGTCTTCGTCGGCCCGTGACACCCCGCCCGGCAGGTTTCCGGCCCGGTCCCGCGTCCGCGGGGCCGGGCCGGCGCCTTGTCGGCGTACGCCGCAAGCGCCACCGCACCGGGCAGCTGACCCGAACGCGCCCACCCGGACGGCGTTGATCCACTCCGCGTCGGCGGCATGGGGGCATTCCGGCGCCCGGACGCCGCCATGTCGCCGACATGGCACGCAATTGAGCCAACGTGGCTTGTCTGTGTGCCATGCGTGTGCCACCATGGTGCCATGGACCTGACCCCCTATGTGAGCAACCTCGGACGTGAGGTCGCCACGCTTGCCGAGGCCGGCGGTGAAGAGGCGCGTGCGCTGGTCGAGCGCCTGACCGGCTCGCTCGAGTCGGCGATCCGGATGACGCTGCTGGACGCGCTGTCGGCCGCCGCCGACGAGATCACCCGGGATCTGGCTCCGGGTTCGGTGGAGCTGCGCCTGCGCGGCCGCGATCCGAACTTCGTCGTGACCCCGCCACCCGCCGAGCCGCTCGGGCCCGCGGCCGGGGAGGCCGCGGTGACGGTGTCCGGCGCGCCGGACAGCGATCTGCTGATCGCCGAGGACAGCCCCGCCGCCCGGATCAACGTACGCATGCCCGAGCAGCTCAAGGCCGCGATCGAGGACGCCGCGGCCAAGGAGGGGCGCTCGGTCAACGCCTGGCTGGTCCGGGCGGCCGCCGCCGGCCTGCAGCGGTCCGACCGCGATCAGCGTCCCGAGCCACGCGGCAGCGGGAAACGCACCCAGCAGCGCTTCACCGGCTGGGTGCGCTGACCGCACCGCACCGTTCCGCACACCACGTCCCCGACCTGCGGGGACGACTCACCCACCCAGGATGCGGGGACAACCATGCCCAGTTACGAGACGCCCGAACCGATCTCCGTCACGCTCGAACTCGGTGTCGGCAACGTGCGGATCGCCGCGAGCGACCGCACCGACACCGTCGTCGAGGTCCGGCCGAGCGACGAAACCGACGAGTCCGACGTGCAGGCCGCCGCGGAGGTCCGGGTCGACTGCACCAACGGCACACTCCAGGTCACCGGCCCGAAGCGCACTTTCGACTTCTCCAAGAAGAGCAGGTCGGTGAACGTTTCCATCGAACTGCCCAGCGGTTCCCAACTGTCCGCTCACCTGCAGATGGGCGACATCCACTGCGCTGGCCGGCTCGGTGAGTGCCGACTCAAGACCACCGGCAACGTCCGGCTCGGACGAACCGGCCCGCTGCGACTGCACACGGGGATCGGTCACGTCACCGTCGACGGCGTCACGGGCAACGCCGAGATCTCCACCGGCTCCGGCAGGATCGAGATCGGCGAGGTCGACGGCGCTGTGGTGGTCAAGAACTCCAACGGCGACACCACGATCGACGCGGTCAGCGGCGACGTGCGGGTGCGCAACGCCAACGGCGCCATCGCCGTCGAGCGGGCCGGCGCCGGCGTCGACGCGAAGACGTCCAACGGCGGCATCCGCCTCGGCGAGGTGGTCCGCGGCTCGATCGTCCTCGGCACCGCCATGGGCGACCTGGACCTCGGCATCGCCGAGGGCACCGCCGCCTGGCTCGACGTCAACACCGGATTCGGGCACGTACACAACCTGCTGGAGCACACCACCCGGCCCGACGAGACCGACCAGACCGTCGAGGTACGCGGCCGCACCTCCTACGGCGACATCACCATCCACCGCTCCTGATCGACTTCGGGCCCCGGAGAGGAGAACCATGACCAGCACGCAATCCCGGCCGGCGATCGCCGCGACCGGGCTACGGAAATCGTTCGGCGACCAGGTCGTGCTCGACGGTCTCGAGCTGAACGTGCCACGGGGAACGGTCTTCTCGCTGCTCGGCGCGAACGGCGCCGGGAAGACCACCACGGTCAGGATCCTGTCCACGTTGATCAGCGCCGACGCCGGTGACGTCCAGGTCGCCGGGCACGACCTCGCCCGCGAACCGGACGCGGTGCGCGCCGCGATCGGCGTCACCGGTCAGTTCTCCGCGGTGGACAACCTGCTCACCGGCGAGGAGAACCTGCTGCTGATGGCGGATCTGCACCACCTCGCCCGACGCGAAGGCCGGCGGCGCGTCGCCCGGCTGCTCGAACAGTTCGACCTGACCGAGGCGGCCCGGAAGCCGGCATCGACCTACTCCGGGGGCATGCGGCGGCGGCTCGACCTGGCGATGACCCAGGTCGGCAACCCGCAAGTGATCTTCCTCGACGAGCCGACCACCGGACTGGACCCGCGCAGCCGCCGGACCATGTGGCAGATCGTCCGGGACCTGGTGGCCGACGGCGTCACCATCTTCCTGACCACGCAGTACCTGGAGGAGGCCGACGAGTTGGCCGACCGGATCGCGGTCCTCGACCACGGTCGGGTGGTCGCCGAGGGAACCGCGGAGGAACTGAAGCGCCGTGTCCCCGGTGGGCACGTTCGTCTGCGGTTCGCCGACCCGCAGGGCCTCGACGCGGCCATGCGCGTGCTGGGTCAGGCCGCACGCGACAACGACGCGCTCGCCCTGCGGGTGCCCAACGACGGCAGCCTGCGCTCGCTGAAGACCCTGATCAGCCGGCTCGACGACCGGGCCATCGAGGTTGAGGAGCTGTCCGTGCTCACCCCCGATCTCGACGACGTCTTCCTCGCCCTCACCGGCGACTCCACCCCGGGAAGGTGACCATCCGATGAGCACCCACACCCTCACCGGCCCGGCGTCGGCGAGCCTCCGTTTCCACCCGCTACGCGACTCGGCGACCATGCTGCGCCGTAACCTCAGGCGCATGCTGCGGTACCCGTCGATGACCGTGACGCTCGTCGGGATGCCCGTCGTCTTCCTGCTGCTGTTCGTCTACGTGTTCGGCGGCACGCTGGGCGCCGGGCTCGGCGGGCCGGCGCACGGCGGTGCGGCCGGCGGACGCGCCGAGTACGCCAACTACGTGGCGCCCGCGATCATCCTGATGACCGTGACCGCCACGGTCCAGGGGACCGCGATCTCGATCGCCATGGACATGACCGAAGGCATCATCTCCCGGTTCCGCACCATGCACATCGCCCGCGTCTCGGTGCTGACCGGACACGTCCTGGGCAGCATGATCCAGGCCGTGTCCAGCCTGGCGATCGTGATCGGCGTGGCGCTGCTGATCGGCTTCCGGCCCACCGCCGGGCCGGGCGCGTGGCTGGCCACGGCCGGTTTCCTGATGGCGGTGACCTTCGCCCTCGTCTGGTTGTCCGTCGCGCTCGGTCAGGTGAGCGGGAGCGTCGAGACCGCGAGCAACCTGCCGATGCCGCTCGTTCTGCTGCCGTTCCTCGGCAGTGGGTTCGTCCCCACCGACTCCATGCCGGCCGGTCTGCGCTGGTTCGCCGAGCACCAGCCGTTCACGCCGATCATCGAAACCCTGCGCGGCCTGCTGATGGACGAGCCGATCGGGAACAACGCGTGGGTCGCCCTCGCCTGGTGCGCCGCCATCGCGCTGGGCGGATACCTCTGGTCGAAACGGCTGTTCAACCGCGAGTCCTGACCCAACGTCCGTGGCTCTCCGCGCGGATTCCCGGGAAGTGTGGCTACGCGACAGGGTGTCGCCCCACTTCCCGGGAGTGCGGCCCACCCGTCCGGCCGTCCGGCGGCGGAGGGACGGGGGGCGCCTCAGGCGGGCAGGCTGGCCACCCCGGCCGGCAGGAACCGCCGGCCGGTGACCCGCTCGCTGGTGCCCGTCCGGTCCAGGTACGGCGTGACGCCGCCCAGGTGGAACGGCCAGCCGGCGCCGAGGATCATGCACAGGTCGATGTCCTGCGCCTCGGCGACGACGCCCTCGTCGAGCATCAGCCGGATCTCCTGCGCCAGCGCGTCGAGCGCGTTCTGCCGCACCTGCTCGGCGGTCAGCGGCTGGTCGCCGACCACCAGCAGCTTCGCCACCTCGGGATTGATCTCGTCGTCGACCACGATCGGCTGGCCGGAGTCGGCGATCCGCCTGAGGTTCTCGCTGACGCCGAACCGGTCCGGGAACGCGGCGTGCAGGGTGCCGCCCACGTGGTACGCCACCGCCGGGCCGACGAGCTGGAGCAGGGCGAGCGGCCGCATCGGCAGGCCCAGCGGGTCCAGCGCGCTGTCCGCGACCTCCAGCGGGGTGCCGGCGTCGACCGCGGCGAAGACGGTGCCGAGGAAGCGGGTCAGCAGCCGGTTCACCACGAACGCGGGCGCGTCCTTCACCAGCACGGACGACTTCCTCAGCTGCTTGCCGACCGCGAACGCGGTGGCCAGCGTGGCATCGTCGGTCCGCTCGCCCCGGACGATCTCCAGCAGCGGCAGGACGGCGACCGGGTTGAAGAAGTGGAAGCCGACCACCCGCTCCGGGTGTTCCAGCTCGGCCGCCATCGCGGTGACCGACAGGCTGGAGGTGTTCGTCGCGAGCACCGCCTCCGGGAAGACGATCTTCTCCAGCTCGGCCCAGACCTGCTTCTTGACGTTCAGGTCCTCGAACACGGCCTCGATGACGAAGTCACAGTCAGCGAACGAAGTGAGCTGGCCCGGCGTCGACGCGGCGAAGGCCGCTGCCTTTGGGGAGCCGCTGATCAGGCCGTACAGCTTGGCCGCCGTGCCCTTGTCCATCCGGCCCTTGGAGACCTGCTTCTCGATCTGGGTGTGCACGTAGCCGACGCCCTTGTCGACCCGGGCCTGGTCCAGGTCCGTCATGACCACCGGCACCTCAAGGCGGCGGGCGAACAGCAGCGCGAGCTGGCTGGCCATCAGGCCGGCGCCGACGATGCCGACCTTGGTGACCGGGCGGGCCAGGTCCCTGTCCGGCGCGCCGGCCGGCCGCTTGGCCCGCCGCTGCACCAGGTCGAACGCGTACAGGCCGCTGCGCAGCTCCTCGGAGAAGACCAGGTCCGCCAGGGCCTCGTCCTCGGCGGCGGTGCCGGCCGCGAAGTCCGCGTCCTTCGCGGTGTCCAGCAGGTCCAGCGCCCGGTACGCGGCCGGGACCGCACCGTGCAGCCGCTGGTCCAGCGTCTGCCGGGCGAAGTAGAGCACGCCCGCCCACATGTCCCGGTCGACCTCGGGCCGGGTCACCGTGATCTCGCCGCGGACCACGCCGGCGGCCCACTCCAGGGACCGCTCCAGGAAGTCCGCCGGCTCCAGCAGCACGTCCGCGATGCCCAGCTCGGCGGCCTGCTTCGGCTTGAGCATCCGGTTCTGCATCAGCGGGTTCTGGATGATCACCTGGGTCGCGGCGGGGATGCCGATCAGGTTCGGCAGCAGCTGGGTGCCGCCCCAGCCCGGGACGAGGCCGAGGGAGACCTCGGGCAGCGCGAGCGCGGTGGCCCCGCCGGACAGCGTCCGGTAGTGGCAGTGCAGCGCCAGCTCCAGGCCGCCGCCCATCGCCGCGCCGTTGACGAAGGCGAACGTCGGGACGGGGCTGTCCTTCAGCCGCGCGAAGACCCGGTGGCCGAGCCGGCCGATCTCCAGCGCCTGCTCCCGGTCGGCGAGCTGCGGCAGGCTGGTGATGTCCGCGCCCACACAGAAGATGTACGGCTTGCCGGTGACCGCGACGAACGCCGGGTCCCCCGCCAGGGCGGCGGTGATCGCCTCGTCCAGGCTGGCCAGGCCGCCCGGGCCGAAGGTGTTCGGCTTGGTGTGGTCGAAGCCGTTGTCGAGGGTGATCAGGGCGGCCGGGCGGTCGAGCCCCGGCACGTTCACCTGGCGCAGCAGCGCCTTCGTGACCACCTCGTTCGGTGCCGCGAGCGTGCTCACTTGTTGCCCTCCCGCTGAGCCGGCTTGCTGGACTCCGTCCAGTGGGGGTTCTCCCAGATCACGGAGCCGCCCATGCCGATGCCGACGCACATGGCGGTGAGGCCGTAGCGGACCTCGGGGTGCTCGGCGAACTGCCGGGCGAGCTGGGTCATCAGCCGCACCCCGGAGGAGGCGAGCGGGTGCCCGATGGCGATCGCGCCGCCCCACGGGTTGACCCGCGGGTCGTCGTCGGCGATGCCGAAGTGGTCGAGGAAGGCGAGCACCTGCACGGCGAACGCCTCGTTCAGCTCGAACAGGCCGATGTCGTCGATGGTCAGGCCGGCGATGCGCAGCGCCTTCTGGGTCGACGGGATCGGGCCGACGCCCATCACCTCGGGCTCGACGCCGACGAAGCCGTACGAGACCAGCCGCATGGCCACCGGGAGGCCCAGCTCGCGGGCGGTGGACTCGGCGGCGATCAGGCTGGCGGTCGCGCCGTCGTTCAGGCCGGCCGCGTTGCCCGCGGTGACCCGGCCGTGCGGGCGGAACGGGGTCTTCAGGGTGGCGAGCTTCTCCATCGAGGTGTCGCGGGGCGCCTCGTCCGCCGTGGCCAGGCCCCAGCCGCCGTCGGCGTCGCGGGTGGCCACCGACACCAGGTCGCCCTGGAGCTTGCCGTTGGCGTACGCCTTCGCGGTCTTCTGCTGCGAGGCGAGCGCGAACGCGTCCGCGCGCTCCTTGGTGACGTGCGGGACGCGGTCGTGCAGGTTCTCCGCGGTGGCGCCCATGACCAGGGCGGACGGGTCGACCAGCTTCTCGGCGACGATGCGCGGGTTCGGGTCGACGCCCTCACCCATGGGGTGCCGGCCCATGTGCTCGACGCCGCCGGCGATCGCCACGTCGTACGCGCCCACGGCGATGCCGCTGGCCACGGTCGTGACGGCGGTCATCGCGCCGGCGCACATCCGGTCGATGGCCAGGCCGGGCACCGTTTTGGGCAGGCCGGCCAGCAGGGCGGCGGTGCGGCCGATGGTGAGGCCCTGGTCGCCGATCTGGGTGGTGGCGGCGATGGCGACCTCCTCGACCCGCTCCGGCGGCAGTTGCGGGTTGCGGCGCAGCAGCTCGCGGATGCAGCGGATCACGAGGTCGTCGGCGCGGGTGTTGGCGTACATGCCACCCGCCTTGCCGAACGGGGTGCGGACGCCGTCGACGAAGACGACATCCCGGACTTCACGGGGCACTGGAGCCTCCTTTTCGACCACGATTCGGTCGCGCGCCGACAGGCGGCGCCACGGACCGAACGACGGTCGCCGGCACGGGCGTGGTCCCTCGGATGCTACTCGTCAGTAACCAGTGCCGGCACCCGCCCCGGTGTGGCCCACCCCACACCGCCGGCCGCGCCGTCGATCATGGGGTTGGCGGCCGGTTCGCGCTCCGAAACGGCCGCCAACCCCATGATCATCAGTTGGCTGGGGGTGCGGGGGGCAGGAGGGCCGGGGTCAGCTCCGGGAGCAGGAGGGTCAGCTGCCACTCGCGGGCGCCGAAGCCGCGCAGCGTCTCGGCGACGGTGTCCTCGGTGATCTCGTCCGGCGGCGTCCAGGCGAGGCGGCGGATCGAGTCCGGCGCGATCAGGTTCTCCGGCGGCAGCGTGTGCGCCGCGGCGATCCGGATCACCACCTCCCGGCACCGGGCCAGCCGGCCGGCGGCCACCGGGTCCCGCTCCGCCCACCGGTGCGGCGGGGGCGGCCCCTCCACCGCGGGGGCGACCGGCAGCGCGTCGTCCGGCAGTTGCCGGGCGTCGTCCAGCGCCGCCAGCCACGTACGGGCCAGCCGGCGCACCGAACGGCCGCCGAACCCGGGCAGGGTGAGCAGGGTCTTCTCGTCCTTCGGGTCCAGTTCGGCCGCCGCGACGATCGCCGAGTCCGGCAGCACCCGGCCCGGGGCGGCGTCGCGGCGGGCGGCGATCTGGTCCCGCGCGTACCAGAGGGAGCGGACCCGGGCCTGGGCCCGGGCGCCGCGCACCCGGTGGATGCCGGAGGTGCGCCGCCAGGGCTCCGCGCGGACCCGGGGCGGGCGCGCGCCGGCGCGGATCGACGCGGCGAACTCCTCCGCCGCCCACGCCGACTTGCCCTGCCGGGCCAGCTCCAAGTCGAGGGCGTCGCGCAGGTCGACCAGCAGCTCCACGTCGAGCGCGGCGTAGGTGAGCCAGGACTCCGGCAGCGGTCGGCTCGACCAGTCCGCCGCCGAGTGGTGCTTCTCGAGGCTGAACCCGAGTAGCTGCTCGGTCAGCGCGGCCAAGCCGACCCGCTCGAATCCAGCCAGCCGAGCGGCCAGTTCCGTGTCGAAGAGGCGCCGCGGGCGCAGCCCCAGCTCGGCCAGGCAGGGCAGATCCTGGCTCGCGGCGTGCAGCACCCACTCGGCGTCGGCGATCGCCGCGTCGAGGGTGCTGAGGTCGGGCAGCGGGAGCGGGTCGATCAGCACGGTGCCGGCGCCGGCGCGGCGCAACTGCACCAGGTACGCGCGCTGGCTGTAGCGGTACCCCGAGGCGCGCTCGGCGTCCAGGGCGACAGGGCCGGTGCCGGCCGCGAAACGGGCGACGACCTCGGCGAGCTCGGCCTCGGTGGCCACCGGCTGAGGGGTGCCCTCGCGGGGGGCGGTCAGCGGCACGGGCGCGCCGCCGGTCGGTTCGGGCCCCGCGCCCGGCGGCTCCGGCGCGGCCGACGGGGTGTGGCGCGGCTCGTCTCCCGTTCGGCTCTCGGCGGCCCGACGGCGCAGGGGTGGTTCGTCGGTCACCTGACAACCCTAGTGCGCGGGGCCGACAGGCGCGTGCAGCCGGGTACGGCCGTGTCGGCGCCGCGGACTTGACGCGGCATGGCAGGGTCGGACATCGGGGGAGACAAAGCGCGTTCGTGCCGGTACGTTCCTTCGGGCCGTCGTCCGGAGATCGCACCGGCGGCGGCGCGATGCACCGGGGCGGCTACGGGGAGGGCGTTGGCCATGACGACGGCTGGATACGGTCCGACGGGCGGGGGGCAGGTCCCCGGCGACGGGTCAGGCTGGCGCGACCCGGTCGCTCCCGCGACTTCCGAGCCTCCTGCCGCTTCCGCCCCTCCAGCGGCTTCGGGCGCTGCCGCCGGTTCCGCCGCTGCTCCTGCTGCCCCCGCCGGTTCGGGCGCTCCCGGCGAGGCCCGGGACGCCGGCACCCGCCCCGGCCCGCTGCCGCCGCGGATGGAGCCCCCGCGCGGGGCGGCCCCGTACCCGCCGCCGGCCGTCCCCGGCCAGGCGGCCGTGCCGGCGCAGGCGGCGGTCCCCGGCCAGTGGGGCGGCGGCTCGACCCCCGCCGGCTGGCCCGCCCCCGGGCAACGCCCCGCCGCGCCCGCCGCGCCCGCCGCGCCCGCCGCGCCCGTCGCGCCGCCGGTCGCCGGTTCGCCGCACCCGCAGCCCGCGCCGGGCGCTTCGGCGTACCCGCAGGCGTCGCCGGCCGCCGCGGCGTTCCCGCAGCAGGCCACGCCGGTCGGCCCAGCGTTCCCGCAGGCGTCGCCGGTCGGCCCAGCGTTCCCGCAGGCGTCGCCGGGCGGGCCGTCGGCTCCGCAGGCGTCGCCGGGCGGCCCGTCGCTCCCGCAGTCCGCGCCGGGCGGGCCGTCGATTCCGCAGGCGCCGCCGGTGGTCGGCCCCGCGCACCCGCACACCCCGGGCGCGACCGGGGCGGCGTATCCGCAGGCCGGGGCATCCCCGGTCCCCGGGCCGGCCTGGCCCGCCCCGACGGCCGGCGCCCCCGCCCCGGCCGGCACGCCCGGCCCGGCCACCCCCGTCAGGGGGCGGGCGCTCACCCTGGTCGCCCTCGGGCTGGCCGTCGTCCTGGCCGTGGCGGCCGGGGTGCAGGCGTACCAGATCAACCGGCTCTCCGACCGGCTCGCCGACACGAACCAGCGGCTGACCGCGACGCAGGACGGCGACAACACCCGGTTCGACGGCCTGGACCAGCGCACGCAGGCGCTGGAGAAGCAGGCCGGCGCCCAGTTCAACCCGGAGGCGGTCGCCAGCGCGGTGCTGCCCAGCGTGTTCCGGGTTCGGGCCGGGCAGTTCACCGGCACCGCGTTCGCGGTCGGCAAGCCGGCCGCCGGCGGCGGGGCCAACCTGTTCACGAACTTCCACGTCGTCGAGGCGGTCTGGAACGGCGGCGGCCGGGAGGTCTTCCTGGAGCGCACGGACCAGCGCTTCCCGGCCACCATCGTCAAGGTCGACAAGGAGAACGACATCGCGCACCTGCGCACGACCGGGCGGTTCACCGGCCTCGTGACGGCGGCCACCCCGGTCAAGTCCGGGCAGCAGATCGTCGTCGTGGGCGCCCCGCTCGGCCTGGAGGACAGCGTCACCACCGGCGTGGTCAGCGCCTTCCGTGACGCCGACGCGGGCTCCGGGCCGGTCATCCAGTTCGACGCCCCGATCAACCCCGGCAACTCCGGCGGCCCCGTCATCAACGGCCAGAAGCAGGTGGTCGGGATCGCCACCGCCAAGGCCCGCGACGCCGAGGGCATCGGCCTCGCCGTACCCATCAAGGTCGCCTGCGACGGCTTCCGGATCTGCTGACCGCCGCCGCCCTCGTACCAACCGGTCCGTCGGCCTCGCCCGGCAGTCGGGCCAGCCAACTGGAGGAAGAAGAGACATGACCCAGCCACCGACCGGGCCGGGGGGCCAGTACCCGCCGCCCGGCGGCGCCGGCTACGGCGCCGGCCAGCCCGTGCCCCAGCAGTACGGCCCGACCGGTCAGCCGAACGAGCCCACCCGCCAGTTCACCCCCGGCCAGTACGGGGCGCCGCAGCCGACCGAGCCGACGCAGCAGATGCCGCAGTATCCGGGCCCTCGGCCGGGTCAGCCGGCCGCGCCGCCGGCCCCGCCCACCGCCCCGCTGTCGGTTCCGCCCGCTCCGCAGTCGGCCCCGCCGGCACCGGCCTTCGGCCAGCAGCCCCAGTCGGCCCCGCCGTTCGGGCAGCCGGTCTCCACGCCCCCGGTCTCCGGGCCCGGGTACCCCCAGCAGATGTCGGTGCCCCCGGCCTTCGGCCAGCCGATGTCCGGCCCGCCCGGCTCCGCGCCGCCCTACGGCGCGCCCGCCCCCGCCGGGGGCAAGGGCGGACGCACCGCCCTCGTCCTGGGCCTGGTGGCCGGGCTGCTCTTCGTCCTCGGCGGGGTGATGACCGGCCTCTACGTGACCAAGAGCAGCGAGCTGGACCGTACCGAGAAGCGGCTGACCGCCCAGGTCGGCGAGCGGGACGGGACGATCGCGGCGAACAAGACCGAGATCGAGAAGCTGAAGGCCGACCTGCAGAGCGTGCGGGACAAGCTGGCCGACACCGAGCAGGACCTCACCGGCACCCGCAACGACCGGGACGAGCAGGCCCGGCAGAAGAAGGTCATCGCGACCTGCCTGGACAAGCTCACCTCGGCGCTGGCCGCCGCGGCGGCGAACAACAAGGCCGCGTACGACAGGGCCACCCAGGGCATGAACAAGGTCTGCGACGAGGCCGAGAACTACCTCTGACGGGTACGCCCGTACCGCGGGTCGCGCCACGGACACCGTTCCGGCGGCGCGGCCCGCGCTGGTCTGTCAGGCCGCGCCGGCCGGTGCTCTGGTCAGACTCCGCCGGCCCGCGGTGCTCTGGTCAGGCCGCGCCGGCCGGGCGGTGTTCCGGCAGCGCGGTCACCCCGGGCGGCGGCAGCCCCGCCGTCGAGGACAGCAGCGCGCACCAGGCGAGCAGGTGCGGGGTCAGGTCCTCGCCGAGCGGCGTCCAGGAGGCCCGGATCTCGATGTCGCCCGCCGTGGGCGGGCCGGCCAGGTCGCCGAAGCGGGTCGACATGGTCTGGGTGACCGTGCCGCCGATCGCCCGGTGCCGGGCGTCCTGCCCGTCGAGCGCGTCCGTCAGCCACGTCCAGCCGACCCCGGGCAGCAGCGGGTCGGCGGCCAGGTCGACCTCCAGCTCCGCCGTCACGTAGGTGACCAGCCGCAGGGTGCCCTGCCACGCCTCGTGCCCGGCCGGGTCGTGCAGCAGGATGAGCCGCCCGGTGGCCACCTCGTCGCCGTCGCGCAGCACGCTCGCGGCGAGCGCGAAGGCGTACGGCGCGAGCCGCTGCGGCGCGCCGACCTCCTCCAGGATGATCTCCGATCGGGGCGCGGCCGACCGGAGCCCGGCGACCGCGCGGGCGAAGGTCTCCGGGAGCGCGATCGGGGGGGCCATGTCGGGCAGCCTATGCCGCCCGCGCGCCGGTCGCCGGAAACGGCGCGCCGACGTCCGGCCCGCCCGCCCGGTACGCGTCACAAAAGGTGACGGGGGTGGGGGAGCGGGCCGGGTGGCGTGGCACGATTGCCGCGATGACCACCGACACCACGGGCACTGCCGCCCGAGACGGAGAATCCCGCCGCGGCGGGCCGGCCGACTCCCCGTTCGTCCGGGCCTGTCGGCGCCAGCAGACCACGCACACCCCGGTCTGGTTCATGCGCCAGGCCGGCCGGTCGCTGCCGGAGTACCGCGAGATCCGGGCGAACGTGGGGATGCTCGACTCCTGCCGCCGCCCCGACCTGGTGGCCGAGATCACCCTCCAACCGGTTCGCCGGCACGGGGTCGACGCGGCGATCCTGTTCAGCGACATCGTGATCCCGGTGGCCGCCGCCGGGGTGGACCTGGACATCGTCGCGGGCACCGGGCCGGTGGTGGCCGAGCCCGTGCGCACCCTCGCCGACGTCGAGCGGATCCGCCCGATCACCCGCGACGACGTCTCCTACGTGGACGAGGCGGTGCGGCTGCTCGTCGCCGAGCTGGGCGACACCCCGCTGATCGGCTTCGCCGGCGCGCCCTTCACCCTGGCCAGTTACCTGGTCGAGGGCGGGCCGTCGCGGACCCACGCGAAGACCAAGGCCCTGATGCACGGCGAGCCGGAGCTGTGGCACGCGCTCTGCGCCCGGCTGGCCGAGGTGACCCTCGCCTTCCTGCGGGTGCAGATCGACGCCGGGGTGTCCGCGGTGCAGCTCTTCGACTCCTGGGCCGGCGCGCTCTCCGAGGCCGACTACCGGCGGTACGTCCTGCCGCACTCGACGGTCGTGCTGTCCGGGCTGGCCGACGCGGGGGTGCCCCGCATCCACTTCGGGGTGGGCACCGCCGAGCTGCTCGGCGCGATGGGCGAGGCCGGCGCCGACGTGGTCGGCGTGGACTGGCGTACGCCGCTGGACGTGGCGACCCGCCGGATCGGCCCGGACAAGGCCGTGCAGGGCAATCTCGACCCGTCCGTGCTGCTCGCCCCGTGGCCGGTGGTGGAGGCCGAGGTGCGCAGGATCCTCGACCAGGGCCGGGCGGCCCCGGGCCACGTGTTCAACCTCGGCCACGGCGTGCTGCCGGAGACCGACCCTGACGTGTTGACCCGGGTGGTCGCCCTGGTGCACGAGGTGTCCGCGCGCCGGGCCGGGTGATCCGAGTGACCGTGCGGAAGCCGTGGCGGGTGGCGGTGGTCGGCGGCGGGATCGCCGGCCTGGCCGCCGCGGTCCGGCTGCGCGACCGCGCCCCCGCCGGCACCGAGATCACCGTGTACGAGCAGTCCGGCGCCCTCGGCGGCAAGCTGCGCACCGGGGCCCTCGCGGGCCGGCAGGTGGAGTTCGGCGCGGAGTCGTTCCTGATGCGCGACCCGGCCGGCGGGGAGTCCGCCGCCGTGGCCCTGGTGCGCCGGCTCGGGCTGGCCGGCGACGTGGTGCACCCCAGCGTCGGGCAGGCCGCGCTCGCCGTCGACGGCGGGCTGCGCCCGATCCCCGGCGGGACGCTGGTGGGCGTACCCGGGGATCTGGACAAGGTGGCGGCGGTCGCCGAGCCGGCCGCGGACGCCGACCGCGACGAGGGCCGGCCGCTGCTCGCCCCCGGGGCGGACGTCGCCGTCGGGGCGCTGGTCCGGGCCCGGTTCGGCGACCAGGTCGTCGACCGGCTGGTCGACCCGATGCTCGGCGGCGTGTACGCGGGCCGGGCCGACGGCCTGTCCCTGGCCACCACCATGCCGGCGCTGGCCCGCGCGGCCCGGGTGGAGCACACCCTCGTCGGCGCGGTACGGGCGGCGCAGGCCGCCGCGCCCCGCGCCCCCGGCGCGCCGGTCTTCGGGACCCTCGCCGGTGGGCTGGGCCGGCTGGTCGAGGCCGCGGCCACGGTCAGCGGGGCGACGATCCGCCGGGACGCGGCCGTGCGCGAGCTGACCCCGACCGGCGCCGGCTGGCGGCTGACCGTCGGCCCGACCCGCGACCCGGAGCTGGTCGACGCCGACGCGGTGCTGCTGGCCGTGCCGGCCCGCCCGGCCGCCCGACTGCTCGCCGCGGTCGCGCCCGGGGCCGCCGCCACGGTCGGCGGGCTGGACTACGCCGGCGTCGCGCTGGTCACCCTGGCCCTGCCCGAGCCGGACCTGCCGGCGTTGTCCGGGTTCCTGGTGCCGGCCACCGAGGGGCTGCTGGTCAAGGCGTCGACGTTCTTCACCACGAAGTGGGGGCACCTGGCCCGGCCGGACGGGCTCGCCCTGGTTCGCGCCTCGGTCGGCCGGTACGGCGAGGAGACATCGCTGCAGCTCACCGACGCCGACCTGGTCGCCACCGTGCACCGGGAGCTGTCCACGGTGCTGGGCGTCGCGCTGCCCGCCCCCGTCGCGAGCCACGTCCAGCGCTGGGGCGGCGCGCTTCCGCAGTACGCCCCGGGGCACCTCGACCGGGTGGCCGCCGTCCGGGCGGCGCTGCGCGGCGCGCACCCCACCCTCGCGCTGGCCGGCGCCGGCTACGACGGCGTCGGCATCCCGGCCTGCGTCCGCTCCGGCGAGACCGCGGCCGAAGAGATCATCACGGCACTGGGAGGATCGGCACCATGACCGAGCAGACCAACGCGGCCCGGCTGCGCGAGCTGAACGCGAGCATCCGCTACACCATGTGGTCGGTGTACCGGGCCACGGGCCCGCTCCCGTCGCTGCGCGACAACGTCACCGGCGAGGTCGAGGCGCTGTTCGAGGAGTTGGCCGGCAAGGACGTGACGATCCGCGGCACGTACGACGTCGCCGGGCTGCGCGCCGACGCCGACCTGATGATCTGGTGGCACTCCTCGTCCAGCGACGCCCTCCAGGACGCGTACCTGCGGTTCCGCCGGACCACGCTGGGCCGGGCGATGACCCCGGTCTGGTCGCAGATGGCCCTGCACCGGCCGGCGGAGTTCAACAAGAGCCACATCCCGGCGTTCCTCGCCGGCGAGGAGGCCCGCCCGTACCTGTGCGTCTACCCGTTCGTCCGCTCGTACGAGTGGTACCTGCTGCCGGACGCCGAGCGGCGCGAGCTGCTGGCCGAGCACGGCCGGCTGGCCCGCGGCTACCCCGACGTGCGGGCCAACACGGTGGCCTCGTTCGCCCTCGGCGACTACGAGTGGATGCTGGCCTTCGAGGCCGACGAGCTGCACCGGATCGTCGACCTGATGCGCGACCTGCGGGCCTCCGGCGCGCGCCGGCACGTCCGGGAGGAGATCCCGTTCTACACGGGCCGCCGCCGCCCGATCGCCGACATCGTCACCTGCCTGCCGTGACCGGAGCCTGACTAGGGGCCTGTCCTGCCGGCGGTGGCCCTGGTCGCGGTGGCCCTGGCCGCCCCGGCCCCGGCCCTGGCGGGCGCCGGGGGCGGTCAGCCGGCGGCGGGCTCCCGGCGCATCGGGGTGTGCGGGATGCCGTCCTCGACGTACTCCGGCCCGCTGACCGTGAACCCGTGCCGGGCGTAGAACGCGACCAGGTGCGACTGCGCCTCCAGCACGCACGGCCGGTCGCCCACCACGGCCAGCGCCTCGGCCATCAGCCGGCCCGCGTACCCGCCGCGCCGGGCCCGCGGCGCCACCACCACCCGCCCGATCCGCGTCACGCCGCCCGGGTCGGCGAGGATCCGCAGGTACGCCACGACGTCGCCGTCCCGGGTCAGCCAGAGGTGCCGGGTGCCCGGCTCGACGTCCCGCCCGTCGAGTTCCGGGTACGGGCACGCCTGCTCGACCACGAACACGTCGATGCGCAGCCTCAGCAGGTTGTGAAAGGTGCGGGCGTCCAGCTCGGCGAACGAGGCGATCCGGGTCACGAGGGTCTGCGCGGGCACCCGGCGATGGTAGCCGGGGAGGCGCCCCTCTCACCCGTCGGCGGGCTCCCTGCTCAGGCGGGGCGGGCGCCGACCGCGTCGCGGATCTCCGCGCCCTGCTGGCCCGCCTTCGCCCTGGCGCAGTGGGCGCAGCAGAAGAAGCGCCCGGAGACCTCCACGCCGTGGCCGAGGATCTTGACCTGGCAGTGCTCGCAGATCGGCGCCAGCCGGTGCGCCGCGCACTCCAGGCTGTCGAAGGTGTGCACGTCGCCGCTGACCGTCCGTACCTCGAACGCCATCCAGTAGTCGTTGCCGCAGACCTCGCACGTCGCCATGGCCGGACCCCCGTAGAGAAGGACAGTTTCTCTGCCCAGCGTGCGACAACGTCGCGGCCTGGGCGGCGGAAACGGCCGGATCCGGCCGCCTGCGGCGGCGCGTCGCAGCCGGCGTGTCGCCGGGTCGATCGAGGATTTTGGTACGAAACGGCCCACTGAGGGCCGTTTCGTACCCAGATCGCCGGGTGTCGTAGCTCAGCCCTGCGTCGGCTCCAGCCGGATGGAGACCGAGTTGACGCAGTGCCGGGTGTTCTTCGGGGTGAAGCCCTCACCGCGGAAGACGTGGCCGAGGTGGCTGTCGCAGCGGGCGCAGCGGATCTCGGTGCGCCGCATGCCGTGGCTGTTGTCCTCGATCTCCTTCACCGTGCCCGGGATGGTGTCGTCGAAGCTCGGCCAGCCGCAGTGGGAGTCGAACTTCGTGTCGCTGCGGTACAGCTCGAGCCCGCAGGCCCGGCAGTGGTAGACGCCGGGCGTCTTCGTGTTGACGTACTCGCCCGTCCACGGGCGCTCGGTGCCCGCCTGGCGCAACACCCGGAACTCCTCCGGGCTCAGCCGGACCCGCCACTCTTCCTCGGTGCGGGGCAGTTCGCTCTCGTCAAGACTCACCCGACAACCGTACGACGAGTGTCGGCGGGGTGGAATATGGTCGCGGGATGGGTGGTACGACGAAGGCCGCGGCCGAGATCGAGGTGGCCGGGCACACCGTGCGGCTGACCAGCCCGGATCGGGTGATCTTCCCCGAGCGGGGCTTCACGAAGGCGGACGTCTTCAACTACTACCTGGCGGTCGGCGACGGGATCATGCGGGCCCTGCGGGACCGCCCGACCACGCTGCAACGCTTCCCCGAGGGCATCGGCGGGGAGATGTTCTTCCAGAAGCGGGTGCCGAGCCGGGGCGTGCCGCCGTGGGTGCGTACGGCCCGGATCAGCTTCCCCAGCGGCCGTACGGCCGACGAGCTGTGCCCGGCCGACCTCGCCCACGTGGCCTGGGCCGCGCAGATGGGCACCGTCGTGTTCCACCCCTGGCCCGTCCGCGCCGCCGACGTCGACCGCCCCGACGAGCTGCGCATCGACCTCGACCCGCAGCCCGGCACGGACTTCGTCGACGCGGTGGCCGCCGCCGGCGAGGTGCGTGCCCTGCTCGACGAGCTGGGCGCGACCGGCTGGCCGAAGACGTCCGGCGGCCGGGGCGTGCACGTCTACCTGCGCATCCAGCCACGGTGGACGTTCGTCGAGGTGCGCCGCGCCACCATCGCGCTCGCCCGGGAGTTGGAGCGCCGCCGCCCGGAACTGGTCACCACCGCCTGGTGGAAGGAACAGCGGGGCGCCCGGGTCTTCGTCGACTACAACCAGATGGCCCGCGACCGGACGATCGCGTGCGCGTACTCGCTGCGCGCCAACGCCAAGGCCACCGTCTCCACCCCCGTCACGTGGGACGAGCTGTCCGACGTCGACCCGGACGACCTGCACCTGGGCAGCGTGCCGGCCCGGCTGGCCGAGCGGGGCGACCCGCACGCCGGCATCGACGACACCCCGTGGGACATCACCCCGCTGCTGGAGTGGGCCGACCGGGACGCCACCGGCGGCGCGGGCGACCTGCCGTACCCGCCGGAGTACCCGAAGATGCCGGGCGAGCCGAAGCGGGTGCAACCGAGCCGCGCGAAGCGCCCCACCAGCTAACACGCCGGCCTGTCGGACCCGGACGGGGGTGGCATAGCGCTGACTCGCCCGTTGATCTGCCGGGCATGTCGCCGCCCCAACTCTCTGACCTCGTTGCATCGTTCCGACGATCGTTGCGCGCCACCGGCAAGGCCGCGCGCACCCAGATCCTTCACGGACAGTCGATCCGGTCTTTCTGCGACTGGCTCACCGCCCAGGGCCGACCCACCACACTCGGCCAGCTCAACCGCCACTCGATCTCGGTGTGGCTGGCCGACCTCAGCCACAGGGGCCGCATCGGTATGTGTGGACGTAAGGCCCGGCCCTGGCACCCGTGCATCGGGGAGATGCTCGGCGGGCCCATCGTGCGGACATGACTTTCCGACCCCTTGCCAGGTGTTGATCGACATTGAGTGGAGTGGGAAGCATTGGCTGAACCTGGTGACAGACTCAAGTCGCCCCTACGGGGAACTGGGTGAACGGGGCGCGACGCACGCGCGTATGTCAGATGAGGCGCCGGGAGCGACGCAGGGCCAGCTTCGCCAACCGATAGGTGTCGATCCTGAGCTGGGCGCCGGCCAGTCGAGGACAGCCGTCGTCGGTGCACTTGAAGCAGGTGTTCCGGGTGTGGAACTCGATGCAGTAGCTCGCCAGGATCACCGAGAACGGCGCCTCCTGTCGTTCGGGCGTCATTGCCGTCCCCTGCCTCTGTGTCGCTGTCCTCGGGTGAGCAGAGGCGCTTGTTGGTACTCCATCGTGGGCTCGCTTGCCCAGTAGGTCCCGCTTCGCCGCTGAGGCCGGACAGGGCCCGGGCTGCGTGCGGCGTAAGCCCGGTGTGGCCGGAGTAGACGGTCGCGGGTCGGCAGGTCGGTTCCGGTGGAGTCTTTCGGCGACGGAATGGCCACAGTCTCATGGAGTTTCTCCAGGCTTGGACGGATGCGGGGACTCCGCCGCCGGTCGCTGGTTGCAGACCGGAGTTGACCGGTGACGGAGTCACCTCAAAGTTAGTGCACTAACTCGCAAGGGGCAATGGCTCCCGCAAAGATTTGATGCACTAACTCGGGTGTGGTCGACTGGGCAGCGCAGACCGGAAAGGAGGGCAGGTTCGCCATGCCCGAAACCCCCGCGTACCTGCGCATCGTCGCAGAGCTACGCGCCCAGATCACCGACGGAACGCTCGCCCCGGGAGCCAAACTCCCCACCGAGGCGCAGCTACGCCAGCGTTTCGACGTGTCGACCACCGTCGTCAAGAACGCCCTGGGCATCCTGCAGAGTGAAGGGCTCATTGAGGGCCGGCGCGGCTCCGGCAATTACGTCCGTGAGGTGCGGCGCATCACCCGCAATGTCATGGCCCGCGCGTTTCGCACCCGGTCTCCGTTCGCCGAAGACGCGGAGCAGGCCGGAACGCGGCCGACGTGGGAACACGACAGCCAGCACACCCGCGCCGACCGTGCCGTAGCCGCCCGTCTGGGCATCGAGCCAGGTGACCCGGTCATGTGCACCCGCTACCGGTTCTTCGCCGACGGGGAGCCGGTGCAGTTGTCGGTGTCGTGGGAGCCGCTGGCGGTCACCGGGGGCACGGACGTTGAGTGGCCGGAGGATGGGGCAGCAGTTGGCGTGGTACCCCGCATGGACCGCATCGGGGTCCGCATCGACGAGTTCGAGGAACGGGTGACCTCCCGGCCGGCGACGGGGGAGGAGATCGAGGCTCTGAACTTGTCGCCACGTGGCGCGTACGTGCTGGTGGTGGCCCGGACGTACCTGGCCGGGGGAGCGCCCGTGGAGACGGCGGACATTGTGTTCCCGGGGCACAGGTACGAGTTCGTCTACCGGGTGCCGGTGGACTGACATGTCCCCGCCTTGTCGGCGGCATGGCGGCATCCCGGCTGTCCGGATGGCCCTATGTCGGCGACACGGAGTGGATCAGGCCGCCCGGACTGCGTCCCGACGTCGGCGGGGTAACGATCAAGTAACGGGCGCGAACCTTTTCCCGACCGTCGTGGCTCTTCCTGGTCGTCGGCCCTGTGGGGGCCCGGGGAGGGGTCGGATGAGACTGGTGTGGAGGCGCGCCCGCGAGGCACGGGGGCTGCTGCTCGCCGGGGTGGTCGCGGCGCTGGTCGCCGTCGCCCTGGTGACCGGGCTGTCCGAGTACAACGGCCGCGCCGTCGACGCCGGCCAGCGGGCCATGCTGCGCGCCGCGCCGGCCGAGGAACGCAGCGTGCTGCTCAGCGGCGCCGGGGGGCGCGACGTCGCCGAGTTCGCCGCCCGGGACCGGGCGGTCCGGGACCGGTTCGCCGCCGGCCTCGGCGGCGTGCCGACCCGGGTGGCCGGCGCCCGGTACGGGACCGGGCGGGAGTTGACCGGCGACCTCGGTGCCGCCCGCACCAGCGACGATCCTGTCTTCGCCGACCTGGTGGACCTCGGCGAGGTGGCCGCCCACGCGGAGCTGACCAGCGGGGCCTGGGCCGTCCCCGGCGCCACCCCGACCCAGGTGACCGTGCCCGAGCGGGTCGCGGCGGTGCTAGGCCTGGCGGCCGGGGACCGCGTGCCGCTGCTGGACCGCGGCTCGGAGCGGCGGGGCGAGGTGCTGGTGGCGGGCGTCTGGCGCCCACGGGACCCGACCGAGGCGTACTGGCGGCTGGCCCCGGGGGTCGGCGGGACCGAAGGCACCGCCACCTCGTACGGGCCGTTCGTGCTGGACCCGGCCGACTTCACCCGGACGTTCCCCGGCTCGGTCTCGGTGTCCTGGCTGGTGGAGCCGGACCTCGCGAGCGTCCCCCCGAGCCGGCTCGGCGCGGTGAAGCAGGCCGTCGCGACCGCCGCGGAGCGGGTGCCGCAGGAGGCCGGCCTCGGCTCCTCCGCGCAGACCGTCACCGGCCTGGACCGCCTCATCGACCGGCTGGGCCGGGCCGACCTGGTGGGCCGCTCCGCGCTGCTCACCCCGCTGCTGCTGATCCTCGTCCTCGGCGGCTACGCGCTGGTGCTGGTCGCCGCGCTGCTCAACGAGGACCGGCGGGCGCAGACGGCGCTGCTGCGGGCCCGGGGCGCGGCGCGCGGCCAGCTTGCCGGGCTGGCCGTACGGGAGGCGACGCTGGTGGTGCTGCCGGCCGCGCTGCTCGCGCCCCCGCTGGCCGGGGAGGCACTGCGCCGGATCGGCGGCGACGGCCCCGCCGGCCTGCCACTCGACGCGGGTGGCGGCCGTACGGTCTGGGCGGTGGCCCTGGCCGCGGCGCTCGGCTGCCTGCTGGCGATGGTGCTGCCGGCGCTGCGCCGGGCCGGCACCTACGTCGCCGACATGGCCGCCCGGTCCCGCCCCACCCGGGGCGCGGCCGTGCAGCGGGCCAGCGTCGACCTCGCGCTGGTGCTGCTCGCCGTGCTCGCCTGGGCACAGCTGCGGCAGTACTCCTCGCCGCTGGCCGGCGCGGGCGGCCGGCTCGGCATCGACCCGCTGCTCGCCGCCGCGCCGATCGTCGGCGTGCTGGCGGGCGCGGTGCTGGCGCTGCGGCTGCTGCCCCCCGCCACCCGGTACGCCGAGCGGTTCGTCGACCGCAGGCCGTGGACGGCCACCATGTTCGGCATGTGGCAGGCCGGCCGCCGCCCGCACGCCGGCCCGGTGCTGCTGCTCGCCCTGGCCGTCGGCGGCAGCACCCTCGCCTGGTCCCTGGTGACCACCTGGGAGCGGTCGCACGCCGACCAGGCCGACTACGCCGTCGGCGCGGACCTGCGGGCCGTCGAGCGCACCGGGGCCGCCCCGCGGGACCGGGCCGCCCGGCTCGCGGCGGTGCCCGGGCTGGCCGGGGCGCTGCCGGCCTGGCGGGACGAGGTCCGGCTCGGCCGTGACGACCTGCCGACCACCGTGGTCGCCCTGGACGCCGCCGCCGCGCCGCAGGTCGTCCGGCTCGACGAGCGGCTCGCCGACGAGCCGCCGCGTACCCTGCTGGACCGGATGGTGGCGGCCCGCGGCGCGCCCGCCGGGGTGCCACTGCCGGCCGCCGCGCGCCGGCTCACCGGCACCCTGCGCACCCCGGTCCGCGACGCGGTCGCCCCGCACCGGATCGACGTCACCGCCCTGCTCACCGGGCCCGGTGGGCTCACCTGGCGGGTGCCACTGGGCGCCGGCGGGAGCGACGGACGGCCCGTCCCGTTCGACGTCGAGCTGCCCGCCACCCCCGACGGGGAACTGCGGCTCGTCGGGTTCGGCGCCGACGCCGGCGACGCCCAGGGCCGGGCGTACCGGCTGGTGGTCGGCGACCTGGCGCAGGTCGACTCCGCCGGCGCGAGCAGCCGTGTGGCGCTGCCCGGTGCGTGGGCCCTGGCCGACGCCGCCCAGGATCCCAAGCCCACCCTCGGCGTGAGCCCGGCCGGGGTCGACGTCACGTACGAGGTGCGGTTCCTCGCCGGCGGCCGGTTCGCGTACCAGCCGCCGGCCCGGTTCGCCGCGGTCACCGGCGGCCCGAACCCGCCGGTGCCGGCCCTGCTCACGCCGGCCGTCCGGGAGGCGCTGAGCGTCCGGGTCGGCGACACCGTCACCGTGGCGCTGTCCGGGGCGTCGGTGCCGGTCACCGTCGTCGGCGAGCTGGACGCGGTGCCCACCACCACGGCCGCCGGCATGCTGCTCGACCTGCCCGCCGCGGCGGACTGGCTGCTCCGGCACCGGGGTGCGGACCGGCCGACGTCCGAGTGGTGGCTGCGCGCCGACGACGGCGACCGGGCCGGGGTGGCCGACGCGGTCCGGAAGCTGCCGGGGACGACCGTCCTCGACCGGTGGGAGAGCGCCGAGGCGGCCGCGCGGGACCCGTACTGGCTGGGTGCGCGTACCGGGCTGCTCGCCGCGGCGCTCGGCGCGGTCCTGCTCGCCCTGGTCGGCCTGGGCGTGGACGGGTGGGCCACCGCCCGGCACCGGCTCGGCGAGTTCGCCGTGCTGCACACCCTCGGCGGTTCGCCCCGGCTGCTGGCCCGGGCGCTGCTGGCCGAGCAGACGTTCCTGGCCGGCATCGGGGTGACGGTCGGGCTGCTGGTCGGGGCCGGCGTCGCGGCGACGATGGCCCCGCTGGTGATCCTCACCCCGGCCGCCGACCGCCCGGTGCCCGAGGCCGCCTTCGTGCTGCCCTGGGCGCCGGTCGGGTTGACCGCGCTCGGCCTGCTTCTGGTCGCGCTGGCGTTCAGCGCGGCCATCGCCACCGGCCTCCGGCAGCGGGTGGCCGCCCTGCAACTGCGGATCGGGGGAGACCGGTGAACGTCGCGGAGGCCGCCCGCCGGGTGCGGACGTACGGGGGACATTTCGTGCTGCTCGGGCTGCTGACCCTGGTCGCGGCCCTGCTGCTCACCGGGGTGCCCCGGGTCGTCGACCGGCTCGGCGGCCAGGGGCTGCGGGAGCAGGTGGCCGCCGTGCCGCCCGCCCAGCGGGACCTGCTCTACACCGCGCCGGAGGCTGCGGTGCCCCCGCCGGGCCCGCACGCCCGGCTCGCGGCGGCGAGGCTGACGGAGTTGGAGGCGGCGATGCCGCCGGCCGTCCGGGACACCGTCGGGGAGCGGTGGTACGTCGCCCAGACCACCCTCGCCCGGCTCCGCGGGCCGGCCCTCGACCCCGGCAAGGGCCTGATCGACCTGACCGCCCGCAGCATGAGCGGGGTACGGGACGCGGCGACCCTGGTCGACGGTCGGTGGCCGACCGACGCCGCCCCCGACGACGGGTCCGACGCCGCCCCCGACGACGGGCCCGTGGAACTGGCCCTGGCGGAGCCGGTCGCCGCCCAGCTCGGGCTGCGGGTCGGCGACCGGCTCCGGCTGACGCCACCCACCAGGCCCGGCAGCGCGCCGCCCGCCAGCCCGGTGGCCGTGGTCGGCGTCTTCCGGCCGAACGACCCCGCCGACGGGGTCTGGGCGTCCCTGCCGTCGGCGCTGCGGCTCGCCGAGCCCGAGGGCGACGGCGAGCCGTTCCTGATCGCCGGGGTGACCGGGACGGGCGGCTTCGAGGCCCTCGCCAACAGGGGCTGGGAGGTCAGCTTCGCCTGGCGCTACCGGGTGGACCCGCAGCGGCTCGACCCGCGGCGGCTCGACGAGACGGTCGACGGCCTCGCGGCGATGGACCGCACCCGGCCGGCCGGGCTGGGCCTCACCCAGGGCCTGGACATCCCGCTGCGGCAGTTCGCCGCCTCGCTCCGCGCCGCCCGTACGCTGCTCGCGGTCATCGTGGCCGGGATGCTGGCCACCCTGGCCGGCCTCGCCGTCCTCGCCGCCGGCCTGGCGGTACGCCGCCGCCGTGCCGAGTTCGTGCTGCTGCGCGCCCGGGGCGGCGCGGCGCGTACGGTGGTCGCCCGCGGGCTGGCCGAGTCGCTGCTGGTGCTGCCGGCGGCCGCCGCGCTCGGCTGGTACCTCGGCGGCCGGCTGCCCGGCGCGGGCCCGGCGGACCCGCTCGCCGCCCTGCCCGCCGCGGTGGCCGCCACGCTCGTGCTGCCGCTCGCGGTGCTGGTCGCCCAGCGGGCCGGCGGCGGCCGCCGCGACCTCGGGTCCCGGTCCCGGGCCGGTCGACTCACCGCCGAGCTGACCCTGCTGCTGCTCGCCGGGGTCGGCGCGTTCCTGCTGCGGCGGCGCGGGCTGGGCGCCGAGGGCGCGGTGGACCCGCTGCTGGTCTCCGTGCCGGTGCTGCTCGCGGTCGCCGCGGCCGTGCTGGCGCTGCGCCTGTATCCGTGGCCGCTGCGGCTGGCCAGCCGGGTGGCCGCCCGCGCCCGGGGCAGCGTCGCGTTCCTCGGCACCGCCCGGGCCGGCCGGGCCGGGGTGGGCGCCCCCCTGGTCGTGGTGGTGCTGGCCGTCGCCACCGCGGCGTTCTGCGGCGTGGTCGCCGCCGGCATCGAGGCCAGCCGGGACCGCGCCGCCACCCGCGCGGTGCCCGGCGACGCCCTCGTGACCGGTATGCGCTTCGCCCCCGACACGGCGACCGCGCTGGCCGCGCTGGCCGGCGTGGGCGCGGTCGCCCCGGTGCTGGCCGAGCCCCGGCAGCCGGTGCTCGCCGACGCCGCCGGCCGGCCCACCGACATCCGGAACGTGCACGTGCTGCTGGTCGACGGCGCGGGGCTCGCCGGCGTCGCCCGCCGCGCCGGGGTCGACCTGTCCGTCCCGCCGGCGCTGGCGCGCGGCGGCACCCCGCCGACGACCGCCGGTCCGGGAACGCCGGCCACGGCCGCTTCGGGCACCGCTGGTCCGGCCGCCCCGGGCGGGGGCGGCGGGCAGCCACTGCCCGCGCTGGTATCCCCGGCCCTCGCGGCCGACCTCGCCGACGCCGGCCTCGGCGCGGCGGCCGGGCGGCCGGCATTCGTGGACGTGCAGGGCAACCGGCTGCCGCTGCGGGTGGCGGCGACGGTCGAGGAGTTTCCGCTGGTCGACCGGGACACCGAGCGGTTCGTGGTGCTGCCCTGGCCGGACGTGTCCGGCGGGCCGCACCCGCTGGCGCCGACCGGCTTCGTGCTCGCCGCCGACCCGCCCGCGGCGGACGCGGCCCGGGCCGCCCGGATCGACGAGGCCGCGCTGTACCGGATCGCCGAGGAGGGGCAGCGCCGTTACCAGCGCCTGGGCGCGGTGACCGGCGGCGAGCCACCGCTCCCGCCGCAGGTGTCCACCTGGTCGGCGCACCGGGCGCAGCTCGGCGGCGCCGGGGTGAACGGCGTGCTGGTCTTCGGCTTCGCCACCGGGGCGGCCGGCGGCGCCGCGCTGGGCCTGCTGGCGCTGGCGTTCGTCGTGCTCGCCGGGGCCCGGGACCGGGGACAGGCGCTGTCCCGGCTGCGCACCATGGGGCTGTCCCGCCGGCAGTGGCGGGGCCTGGTGCTGGTCGAGCTGGCGCCGCTGGTGCTGGTGTCGGTGCTCACCGGGGTGCTGGTGGGCGCGCTGCTGCCGGTGCTGCTCACCCCCGTGCTCGGCCTGGGCGCGTTCACCGGGGGTGCGCCCGTGGCCGTCCGGTTCGAACCCGGCCTGGTCGCCGCCGGCCTCGGGCTGGCCGTGCTGGCGCTCGGCTTCGCGATCGCCGTCGAGACCCTGAACAACCGTCGGTTGCGCCTCGGTGAGGTGCTGCGGCTCGGAGAGGAGAGCTGACATGACAGCCACCGCGGAGGCGTCCGTCGTACCGGACCTGGCCGCCCTGCAACAGCGGGCCGCGCAGCGCGCGGCCGACCGGGCCGGCGGGCACAACCGGCTGCGCGGGCACATCGTCTGCGACGGACTGGTCCGCATCTTCAAGACCGAGGGCGTCGAGGTGGTCGCGTTGCAGGGGCTCGACCTGGTCATCGACCGGGGCGAGCTGGTCGCGATCGTGGGCGCGTCCGGGTCCGGCAAGTCGACCCTGCTGAACATCCTCTCCGGCCTGGACACCCCGACCGCCGGGATCGCCCGGGTGGCCGAGTACGACCTGCTCGCCCTCTCCGCCCGGCGCCGGCTGAGCTACCGCCGGCACATGGTCGGGTTCGTCTGGCAGCAGACCGGGCGCAACCTGCTGCCGTACCTGACCGCGCTGGAGAACGTCGAGCTGCCGATGAAGCTGGCCGGCCGACGCGGACGGCGGCCCCGCCGGGAGCGGGCGCGGGAGCTGCTCGACCTGGTCGGCGTGGGGTACTGCGCCGACCGGTGGCCCGGCCAGCTCAGCGGCGGCGAGCAGCAGCGCTGCGCGGTGGCCGTGGCCGTGGCCAACGACCCGGAGGTGCTCTTCGCCGACGAGCCGACCGGCGAGCTGGACGAGGCCACCGGGGCCGAGGTGTTCGCCGCGCTGCGGCAGATCAACGCCGAGTTGGGGGTTACCGTCGTCGTGGTCACCCACGACCAGGCGGTCGCCACCCAGGTCCGCCGGACCGTCGCGATCCGCGACGGCCGGACCTCCTCCGAGGTACGCCGCACCGCGCGCATCGGCGCGGACGGCAGCACGGAGCTGGTCAGCGAGGAGTACGCGGTGCTCGACCGCACCGGCCGGATGCAGTTGCCGGCGTCGTTCGTCGACGCCCTGAGCCTGCGCGACCGGGTACGCCTCAACCTGGAGACCGACCACGTCGAGGTGCGGCCGGGCGACCGGGCCGACGCCGAACGGAGCGAGAATGACTGAGCAGTTGTCCGCGGGGCCAGCCGCCGGCACCACCCTCGACGAGGTGGTGCGGGTGGACGGGGTCAGCCGCACCTTCGGCCGGGGCGAGCACGCCGTGCACGCCGTCCGGGACGTCTCGTTCACCGCCGGGCGCGGCGAGCTGGTGGCCGTCCGGGGGCGCTCGGGCGCCGGCAAGACCACCCTGTTGAACCTGGTCGGCGGCCTGGACCGCCCGGATTCCGGCCGGGTCCGGGTGGCCGGGCACGACCTCGGCGCGGCCGGCGAGCGGGAGCTGCTGCGGCTGCGCCGGGGAACGGTCGGGTTCGTGTTCCAGACGTTCGGGCTGATCCCGATCCTGTCGGCCGCCGAGAACGTCGGGGTGCCGCTGCGGCTGGCCCGGGTGCCCGCCGCCGAGCGGGAGGAACGGGTGGCGGTGCTGCTGGAGCTGGTCGGGCTGGGCGGGCACGCGGCGCAGCGGCCGTACGAGCTGTCGGGCGGGCAGCAGCAGCGGGTGGCGGTGGCCCGCGCCCTGGCCAACGAGCCGGACCTGCTGATCGCCGACGAGCCCACCGGCCAGCTCGACTCGGAGACGGGGCGGTCCATCATGCACCTGCTCCGGGCGGTGGTGCACGCGCGCGGGATGACCGCGCTGGTCGCCACCCACGACCCGGCCCTGATGGAGCTGGCCGACCGGACGCTGACCCTGCGCGACGGCCGCCTGACCGACGCCTGACGGGCTGCCCCGCCCGGGGCGGGTGGCAGCGTCAGAGGGTGAGCTTCATGCCCTCGTGGCTGGCCACGAAGCCGAGGCTCAGGTAGAAGCGGTGCGCGTCCGTCCGGGTCTTGTCCGTGGTGAGCTGCACCAGCGCGCAGCCCCGCTGGCGGGCCTGCTCGATCGCCCAGGCCATCATCTGCCGGCCCAGCCCCTGCCCCCGCCGGTCCGAGCGCACCCGCACCGACTCGATCAGGGAGCGCTCCGCGCCGTGCCGCCCCAGCCCCGGGATGTAGGTGATTTGCATGCAGCCGACCAGCGTGCCGTCCTGCTCGGCCACGATCAGGTGGTTGCGCGGGTCGGCGGCGATGTCGGCGAAGGCCCGCTCGTACGCCTCGTCGACCTCGGTGAAGTCGCGGGCCTTGCCCAGCACGTCGTCGGCCAGCAGGGCGATGACGGCGGGCAGGTCGGCCCGGACCGCCTCCCGGAAGATCACCTCGCTCATGCCGGCCAGCCTGCCACAGCGGGACCGGCCGATGCGGGCCGGCGTTCCCCCGTGGGCGCGCGTTTGGCCCCACCGGGCACCATAATTCGGCATGGATGTCCTGCTGTTGCCGTTCCGCAAGATCTACCGGGGGCTGGTCTGGTTCGCCAACTCGCCCCGGACGCTGATCGCGTCGTACCTGCTGATGATCGTGGTGGCCGGGGTCCTCTACAGCCAGGCCGAGCACAGGAACGCCGCCGACTCGGTGTGGTGGGCGGTGGTGACCGCCTCCACCGTCGGGTACGGGGACATCTCCCCGGCGACGTGGCAGGGGCGTATCCTCGCCGCCTTGCTCATCTCGACCATGGTGCTGCTGGTCATTCCGCTGATCACCGCGCACTTCGCCAGCCAGCTGATTGTGGACGACGACGCCTTCGAGCACGCCGAGCAGGAGGAGTTGAAGGCCGAGGTGCGGCGGATGCGGGCGCTGCTGGAGGAGATGGCGGCCCGGCAGGGGATCGCACTGCCGACCGGGCCCACCCCGCCGGAGGCGGAGCCGACCGACGGGCCGGCCGCTCGGGCGTCTGACGGGTCGGCGGGCGGGCTGACGGGCCGACCAGTGGGCTGACGGGTTGGCGGTTCGGCGGGCGGGCCTGACGGGTCGGCCGCGGGCTGACGGGTTGGCGGTTCGGCGGGCGGGCCTGACGGGTCGGCCGCGGGGTGACGGGCCGGTGGCTCAGCGGGCCGGGCAGCGCAGGCCCTCGCGCGGCAGCCGCAACGAGATCAGGTAGGCGTCCACGGCGTCGGTGACGCAGGTGGTCTGCGGGTACGCCGTGTGCCCCTCGCCCTCCCACGTCAGCACCCGGCCCACGCCGAGCATCGCGGCCAGCTTCGACGTCTGCTCGTACGGGGTCGCCGGGTCGCCCGTGGTGCCCACCACCACGATCGGCGACGCGCCGGTCGCCTTGCCGGTCGGGTACGGGTCGCTCGCCCCGGGCCACTCCCGGCAGCTGAGCATCCCGACCGCCAGCGCCGGGCCGAACAGCGGGTACTTGCTCCGCCACTCCGACTGCAGCTCGCGGATCCGCTCGACGCTCGGCTTCTCCGTCTCGTCGGTGCAGTTGACCGCGAGGTTGGCGTCGAAGAGGTTCGAGTAGTGCCCGTCGTCTCCGCGGCCGGCGTACGCGTCGGCCAGCCGGAACACCTCCGCCGGGTCGCCGCCGTCCAGCCGGTCGATCGCCCGGGCCAGCTCCTGCCAGCCCGACTCCGTGTAGAGCGAGGAGATGACCGCGTAGAAGACCCAGCCCGGGGTGGCCTCCCGGCCGTCGGCGCCGCGCGCCGGGGAGACCCGGGCCTTGTCGATCGCCGAGGTCACCGCGGCCCGGGCGTCCGGGGCGAGGGGACAGCGCCCGGCGTTGACCGCGCACCACCGGGTGAAGTTGCCGAACGCCCGCTCGAAGCCCTTCGCCTGGCTCTCCGAGCTGTCGACCAGGTCTTGCATCGGGTCGACCGCGCCGTCGAGCACCAGGGCCCGGACCCGCTTCGGGTAGAGCTGGGCGTACGTGGCGCCGAGCAGCGTCCCGTACGAGTAGCCGAGGTAGGTGAGCCGCTCGTCGCCGACCGCCGCGCGGACCGCGTCCATGTCCCGGGCGGCCTGCTCGGTGCCGTACAGCGCGAGCTGATCGCCGTACTTGTCGCCGCAGCCCCTGCCGATACGCCGGTTGAGGCCCAGGTAGCCGTCGAAGGACTCCTGCGAGCGCGGGTCCGGGTCGTAGCCGAAGCTGGCGTCCAGGTCGGCGTCCGGGATGCACTTGACGGGGCTGGACCGGGACACCCCGCGAGGGTCGAAGCCGACGATGTCGAACCGCTCGGTGACCGCCGGAGGCAGGCCACCGAACGCCGGGCCGAAGGAGAGGTAGACGGCCATGTCCACGCCCGAGCCGCCGGGGCCGCCCGGGTTGACCACCAGGGAACCGAGCCGGTCCCGCTGGTTCGTCGACCGGGCCCGCAGCAGGGCGATCTCGAAGGTCCGCCCCGCGCCCGGGCCGGTGGTCGTGCCGTTGCCGCCGCCCCAGTTGCGCGGCACGGCGATGCGCGCGCACTCGTAGCGCATGTCCGGCGCGCCGCGGCCCACCAGGTCCTCGGCGACCTCCGGGCAGGCCCGCCAGGTCGGCGCGGTGCCCGGAGCCGCCGCCTCGCCGGCGCCCTCGGTGCGCGGCGCCAGCGCCGGCAGCGTGCAGCCGGTGGCGACCACCGTCGCCGCGACGAGCCCGGCCAGGGTCAGCCGGACCCGGCGGATCCGGTCGGGTAAGCGCGTCACCAGTGGGCCCCTCATGATCGTGTCGACGCCTCCAGGCTACGCCCGGGCCGGCCCGGGCTTCGCCGTCGCCGCCGGGTCGCCGCGCAGCACCTGGTCCACGTCGTAGCGCACCGGGCGGTCGAGCTGCTCGTACCCACAGGAGCGCGGGTCGCGGTCGGGCCGCCAGCGGACGAACTGGGCGGTGTGCCGCAGCCGGTCGCCCTCCATCGCGTCGTACGCCACCTCGGCCACCAGGTCGGGGCGCAGCGGCTCCCACTCCAGGTTCCTCGCCCCCGTCCACCGGCTGACCCCGCCCGGGATGCGCTGGCCGCGCTCGTGGTCGCCGTGCACCCACGGGTGGTCGGGCCCGACGTCCCGGTACGGCTCCAGCTCGTCCAGCAGCTCCTTGCGCCGCGCCGCCGTGAACGACGAGCTGACGCCGATGTGGTGCAGCACGCCGGCGTCGTCGTAGAGACCGAGCAGGAGCGAGCCGACCACCGGGCCGGACTTGTGCCAACGGAAGCCGGCCACCACCACGTCGGCCGTGCGGGCGTGCTTGACCTTGAACATGAGCCGCTTGCCCGGCTCGTACGGCAGGTCGGCCGGCTTGACGATCAGCCCGTCCAGCCCGGCGCCCTCGAAGACGTCGAACCAGCGACGGGCCGTGTCGGGGTCGGTGGTGACCTGGGTGACGTGCACGGGCGGGCGGACCCCGGCCAGGGCCTGCTCCAGCCGGGCCCGCCGCTGCGGGTACGGCTGGTCGGTGAGCAACTCGTCGTCGATCGCGAGCAGGTCGAACGCGACGAAGTCGGCCGGGGTGGTCTCGGCGAGCAGCCGCACGCGGGAGGCGGCGGGGTGGATCCGCTGGGCGAGCAGCTCGAAGTCGAGCCGGGGCTGGCCGTCCGGGCCGTCCCGGCGGATCACGATCAGCTCCCCGTCGACCGCGCAGCGCTCCGGCAGCTGCCGCAGCGCCTGCTCGACCACCTCGGGGAAGTAACGCGTCATCGACTTTCCGCCCCGGCTGGCCAACTCCACCTCGTCGCCGTCGCGGAACACGATGCAGCGGAAGCCGTCCCACTTCGGCTCGTACGTCATCCCGGGGTCGGTGGGCAGCCGGGCCACGGCCTTGGCCAGCATCGGTTCGACCGGCGGGTTGATCGGCAGGTCCACGGCGACAGTCAACCAGACACCACCGACAGTCGTGAGGCACATCACCGGCGGTGCGGGTGCGGCGTGTTCCGCTCCGCTCCCCGTGTCCCCACCGTCCGGATGGCGTAACCGCAGGTCAGAGCTACCGTCGCCGGGTGCGTGAGTGGGTCTGCGGTTGCTGCGGGCGCTGGCGGGTCAGCGTCGAGCTGATCCGCGGCCGGTACCGGTACCGGCTGGTGCGCCGCTACCCGGCCCGCTTCGGCGGCGGCAAGAACGTGCTCGGCGAGGCCGCCACGATCGCGGAGCTGGAGGACCTGCTGCGCCGGCGCACCCCGCTCACCCTCGCCGACCTCCACGAGGCCGCCTGACCTCGGCCCGGCTGGGACGAGGCGATGTCGCCGACATGGCGGTGTCCGAGCCAACGGGATGCCGCCATGTCGGCGACATGGGGTTTCCTGAGTTGGGCTCGGCGCGCAGACTCGTCCGGGTCAGGTGACGCCGGCCGTCGGGCGTGGCCGCAGTGGCCCGCGCTCGGCCGGCGCGGAAGCGGGGGAGGAAACATGCGCTTCGAGGTCGTCACGGAGATCGGCGCCGACGCCGAGCGGGTCTGGGCGGTGCTGACCGACGTCGAGCGGTGGCCGGAGTGGACCGCCTCGGTGCGGTCGGCGCGACGGCTGGAGCCGGGGCCGCTGACGGTGGGCTCGACCGCCCGGCTGGAGCAGCCCCGGCTGCGTACCGCGGTGTGGCGCGTCGTGGAGGCCGAGCCGCCGTACGGCTTCGCCTGGGTCTCCCGGGCCCCGGGCGTACGCACCCGGGGCGACCACCGGATCGTCCCGCTGACCGAGGGGCGGGTCCGGGTCGAGCTGACCCTGGAGCAGTCCGGCCTGCTGGCCGGGCCGGTCGGCCGGCGTTACGGCGGGCTGGTGCGGGGCTACCTCGAGATGGAGGCCGAGGGCCTCAGGCGCCGCTGCGAGCGGAGCTGACGGCGGTACCGCACCGCGTGCCGCCGGCGTCGGCCGTACGCTCACCCTCGGCCCCAACGACGAGGAGGTGGGCGTCGACGTGCCCGAGCTGACGTACCCGGAGGTGGGCGCCACCCGGGCGGACCGGCTGCCCGCGGGCTACCGCCATCTGCGCCACCGGCGTCGGCTGCCGGACGGCTGCTTTCCCGTCGCGGCGGAGGCCGTGCTGAGCTGGCGGCTGCACCGGTCGGCCGGCGTGCGGGTGCGCACCGACGCGCCCCGGGCGGCGGCCACGGTGGCGGTCACGCCCGGCCTGGGGCTGGGGCCGCTGCGGCTCTGGGGGCCCTGCGAGGTGGTCTGGGCCGAGGAGGGCGACCGGCGGGCCGGCTTCGGGTACGGCACCCTGCCCGGGCACCCGGCGCGCGGGGAGGAGGCGTTCGTGGTCGCGCGCGACGACGCCGGCGCGGTCTGGTTCGAGGTGCGGGCGTTCAGCCGACCGGACCGCTGGTTGATGCGGGCCGCCGGGCCGCTCGGCCGGGCCGTCCAACACGGGTACGCCTGGTGGCTCGGCCGCACCCTGAGCCGGCTCTGCGCCCGGCGCTGACCCGGCTGCCACCCCGGTCCGATCCCGGGGGAGCCGGCGGGCATCCCGGGGGAGTCGGCGGGCATCCCGGGGGAGTCGGCGGGCAGAGGCGGCCCCGGGGCGGCACCCTGCCTCAGTATCCCGCGAAGGAGCGGATCGGCGCCCGCGGCCCGTACCGGGGGGCGTGGACGCCGTCGGCCTCCAGCAGCCGGCAGACCCGCCCCCGGTGCCCCCGGAACGGCTCCAGCAGCGCCAGCATCCGGGCGTCGTCGCCGCGCGGCTCGCCGGCCAGCGCCCACGCCACCGTGTTCGGTACGTGGTAGTCGCCGACGCTGACGGCGTCCGGGTCCCCGTACGCGATGCGCACGACCTCGGCGGCGGTCCACGGGCCGATCCCGGGGACGGCGGTGAGCCGGCGGGTCGCCTCGGCGGAGTCGGCGCAGCGTTCCAGCCGGTCGGCCTCGGCGGCGGCCCGGCGCAGCGTGTCGGCCCGTCGCTGCTCCACGCCGAACGGGTGGAAGACCCAGTACGGCGCGGCGGCCACCGCGGCCGGTTCGGGCGGCAGCAGCAGCCGCACCGGGCCGGGCGCGGGCTCGGCGAAGTGTCGCACGGTCGCCGCGTACGCCCGGTACGCCTCCGTGCCGGTGACCTTCTGCTCCAGGACCGCCCGCAGCACGCGCGGGAACAGCAGGCCGGTGGCGGGCATCCGCAGCCCGGAGTGCCGGGCGGCCAGCTCGGCGACCAGCGGGTGCGCGGCGGCCAACTCGGCGAACCCGGTCAGGTCGTCGCGTAGCCCGGCGATCCCGTCGGCCCGTTCGACGACCCAGCCGGCGCCCGGACCGTACCCCTCGGCGAGCAACTCCCCGCCGCTCGGACGCAACGCGAGGGTGGCCGGGCCAGCCGGGGTGCGGGTCGCCCACCAGAACTCCCCGGCGGTGATCCGGGCGCACGGGTCGTACGGGCTGAAGGTCAGCGGCCGGACCGAGGCGGCCATCCGGTAGCCGGCGGGCGGGCGCAGCACCCGGCGGGCGGAGGGTTCGGTCACCCGGCTACTCTGCCACGCCGGCCCCTCTGCCACGCCGGCCCCTCTGCCACGCCGGCCAGGGCATGGTGGTCGCTCCATGTCGCCGACATGGCGGAGTCCGCCTGGCGTGGTTGACCCCATGTGGGCGACATGGGGTCAAACCCCGAGCGCCCCTCGTCAACGCTCGACGGAGAAGAGCCCCGGCGGCGGCGGGGTGGAGTCGGTGGCGTCCGCGTCGCGGACCACCCGGGCGCCCCCGGCGAAGCGGTCGAGCTCGTCGCCGGCCAGCACCCGGCCCGGGAACCAGTCCCCGGCCACCCGCCGGGTCAGCTCCGGCACCGGCGGCTCCGTCCGGCCCGCCACCAGCACCAGGTTGCCGTAGCGCCGGCCGCGCAGCACCGCCGCGTCGCTCACCAGGCAGGCCCGGGGCAGCACCGCGCGGACCGTGGCGACCTGGGCGCGGGCGTGTCGCAGCGGCGGGCCGTCGGCGACGTTCGCCAGGTACCAGCCGCCCGCGCGCAGCACCCGGGCCACCTCGGCGGCGTACTCCACACTCGTCAGGTGGGCGGGGGTGCGGGCGCCGGCGAAGACGTCGGCGACCACCACGTCGTAGGTGGCGTCCCGGCTGGCGGTCAGGGCGGCCCGGGCGTCGCCGACCCGCACCCGCAGCCGGGGGTCGGCGGGCCAGGGCAGCTCCCGCCGGACCAGGTCGACCAGGGCGGCGTCCACCTCGACGACCCGCTGGGTGGAGCCGGGCCGGGTCGCGCCCACGTACCGGGGCAGGGTCAGCGCCCCGCCGCCCAGGTGCAGCACCCGCAGCGGCGTGCCGGCCGGGGCGAGCAGGTCGACGGCGGCGGCCAGCCGCCGGACGTACTCGAACTCCAGGTGGGTCGGATCCGCGAGGTCGACGTGCGACTGCGGCGCGCCGTCGAGCAGCAGCGTCCACGAGCCCGGGCGGTCGGGGTCCGGGACCAGCTCCGCCTCGCCGGTGTCGACCCGCGCCGCGATCCGGCCGGCGTCCCGCTTGCGGCCCATCAGCGGCGGTGGCCGCGGCCGGCGCGGGCCGCGGCGGTCAGCGCCCGGTGCAGCAGGCGGGCGTCGCCGAGCAGGGCCCGCAGGCGGCGCTCCAGGCCGGCGATCGGGATCAGGTTCTGCGGCGCGCGCGGATCCTTGTACGGGGTGGACGCGAACCGGGGGAGGGTGACCAGCGACAGGTCGGCCAGCGCGATCGCCTCCTGCTCGCTCAGCTCCGCCGAGCACTCCACCCGCACGATGCCGGCCCACGGCGCGCCGCTCGCCACGGGCAGCCGCAGGTACCACGAGTACCCGCCCCAGGCCGTGCCCAGCCGGAACACCGGGCACCGCTGGCCGGCGCGCAGCCTGGTCACCACCGTGGTCAACCGGGCGTCGAGATACTGGCTGTGCTGCGTCTTGACGTAGCCGAGGGTGCGGGGAAGCTGGCGGCGGTTGCGCAGCGGGCCGTCGACCACCAGCAGGTCCCCGTCGATCCGGGCCGCGCCGGAGACCTCCACCTCCAGCGCGGTCAGCGGCCCCTGCACCGCTGCCTGGAGCTTGTTCAGCTCGCCGGAGCCGCCGACGCGGTGCACCGGGTAGCGGACCGACCCGGCCCGCACCTCCCGCGCCGAGGGGCTCGCGGTGAACAGGCCCCGCCCGACCTTCGCCCCGGCCAGCGCCGCGGCGCCCCGATCCAGGTCGCAGCGCACCACGCCCGCCGCGTACGAGGCGGCCACCCCCGGGTACGACCCGCCGTCCGCCTCGGCCGTCCAGACGCTGGCGTCGATGCGGCGTACCCCGTCGACGAGCAGCACCACGTCGGGCGCCCGCATCCCGCGCCGGACGTCGATCGCCCGCCAGTCCACCGCCGGCAGCTCGACGTTCGCGTCGACCTGCTGGCTGCTCGGCGCCGCCGGGCCCGCCGGGGCCGCCTCGAAGGACGCCCCGAACCCCGGGTCCCAGACGTCGACGAACAGCTCCGGGGCCGCCTCTTCCGCCCCGCTCACGGTGCTGGCCTTTCGTTCGCGACTGCGGGACTTCCTCGCTTCGCTCGGGCGTTCCTCGCGCTCACGGTGCTGGCCTTTCGTTCGCGACTGCGGGACTTCCTCGCTTCGCTCGGGCGTTCCTCGCGCTCACGGTGCTGGCCTTTCGTTCGCGACTGCGGGACTTCCTCGCTTCGCTCGGGCGTTCCTCGCGCTCACGGTGCTGGCCTTTCGTTCGCGACTGCGGGGCTCCGCTGCGCTGTACTCCTCGCGCTCACCGGATCACCGCCAGGATGCCCCGTCCTTCAGGGCGGGGACGAATGGCGGACGCGCTGTCAGCCACGATTGTCCTTTCTGGTAGGACTGGTCCTGTGCGGACGGCGTACAGGTGTCGGGTGTACCCGACTCCGGAGCAGGCGGTGGTGCTGAACCGCACATTCGGTTGCGTACGCGTCGTCTGGAACCGCACCCTCGCCGCCCGCCACGCCCGCTGGCGCACCGAACAGATCTCCACCTCCTACGCGGAGACGGACCGGGGGTTGACGGAGATGAAAAAGCAGCCCGACCTGGCGTTCCTGGGTGAGGTGTCGTCGGTGCCGTTGCAGCAGACCCTGCGACACCAGCACACCGCCATGACCGCGTTCTTCGCCAAGCGGGCCCGGTACCCGCGCTACAAGTCCCGCCACGGCCGCCAGTCCGCCTCCTACACCCGCTCGGCGTTCCGGATGCGGGGCGGGAACCTGACGCTGGGAAAGACACCCGGCGTGTTGCGGTTCGTGTGGTCCTGGCCCGCCGTGGACGTGACCGCACTGGATCCGACGATGGTGACGGTGTCGCGTGACCCGGACGGCCGCTGGTTCGTGACCTTCGCCGTCGACGTCGCCGCGCCCGCCGCCCCCGAGCCGGTGGGCGGGGTCGTGGGGGTGGACCTCGGGCTGACCGACTTCGCGGTGCTGTCCACCGGCGAACGCATTCCGCACCCGAGGCACATGGAGCGGCGGGAGCGCCGACTCAAGCGGTATCAGCGGATGATGGCCCGCCGACAGAAGGGCTCCGCCAACCGCGCCAAAGCCAAACGGAAGGTCGCCCGAGCGTATTCGCGGGTACGCGACGCCCGCCGGGACTTCCTCCACCAGCAGTCCACGACCCTGGTACGCCGGTTCGACGCCATCGCTGTGGAGGACCTGGCCGTGGCGAACATGGTCCGCAACCGGTCCCTGGCCAAAGCCATCTCCCGCACCGGCTGGGCCGAGTTCCGCACCCTGCTCACCTACAAGGCCCATCGCGACGGCCGCACCCTCGCCGTGGTGGACCGCTGGTACCCGTCGTCGAAAACCTGCTCCGCCTGCGGGCACCTGCTCGCCACACTCTCCCTCGGCACACGCCACTGGACGTGCCCGAGTTGCGGCACCCGGCACGACCGGGACGTCAACGCCGCCAAGAACATCGCCGTCGCGGCCGGGCTGGTCGAGACGAAAAACGCCTGCGGAGCGGACGTCAGACACGAAGGACCTCCTTCCGTGCGGTCTGCGGTGAACCAGGAACCCCAACCCGCGAGGGTGGGAATCCCCCGCCTCTAGGCGGGGGAGGATGTCAAAGGCCCGTCCGTTCCACGCGGGCGGTGCGGGCGTTCTTGCGCACCTCGAACCGCACCGGGATGCGCTCGGCCAGGGCCGGCACGTGGGTGACCACCCCGACCATCCGGTCGCCCCGGGCGGCCAGGCTCTCCAGCGTGGCGGCCACCGTGTCCAGGGTGGCCGCGTCGAGCGTGCCGAAGCCCTCGTCCAGGACGATCGACTCCAGGCTCGCCGCCGTGGTCGACATGCCGGCGAGCTGCTCCGACAGGGCCAGCGCCAGCGCCAGCGACGCCTGGAACGTCTCCCCGCCCGACAGCGTGCGCACCCCGCGCCGCAGCCCGGCGTCGTGGTGGTCGACGACGAAGAACTCGCCCTTGTCGTGCACCAGGTCGTACTGGCCGCCGGACAGCTCGCGCAGGATCCGGGACGCGCCGTCGACCAGCAGGTCCAGCGCCTCGGCCAGCAGCCAACGCTCGAAGTTGTTGGCCCGCAGGTGCCCCGCGAGGGCCCGGGCGACCCGGGCGTCCCGCTCGTGCCCGGCCCGCTGCTCGCGCAGCTCCGCCGCCTGCTCCCGGCGCTCCAGCAGCCGGCGGTGGGCCGCCTCGGCCCGCTCCACCGCCACCGTGGCCGCGCGCACCGGGTCGTCCTCGGCGGGCAGCCCGGCGGCGGCGAAGATTCCGGCGATCCGCTCCTCCACCTCCGCCGCGGCCCCGTCCGCCTCGGCGACCGCCGCCGCCAGCCCCGTCCGCTCCGCGCGCCGCCGGTCCGCCTCCCCGCCGGCCCAGTCGGCCAGCACGGCCCACGCGGCGGCGACGTCCTCCCGGTCGGCGGCCGGTGGGCCGAACCGGGCCAGCCCGTCGCGGGTGGCGTCGAAGTCCCGCCACGCGGCCCGCAGCCGCTCCTCGGCCGCGTCCAGCGTGCCCCGCGCCCGCCGGGCGGCGTCCCGGCCGGCCCGGACGGCGCCGGCCGCCTCCTCCAGCGCCCGCCGCAGCCGGGCGTGCTCGGCCAGGTCGTGGCGCAGCGCCTCCGGGGCGGCGGCCCCCGCGAGCTGCCCGTCCAGCTCGGCCAGCCGCGCCGCGAGCTGGTCGTGCTCGGCGCGCGCCCGCAGCAGCACCCGCTCCTGCTCGCGCGCCGCCGCGTCCCGCTCCTGCGCGGTGCGCTTGGCCGCGTCGCTGGCCGCCCGGGCCGCCTTTCCGGCGGCGACCGCCTTCGCCACCGCCGAGCCGGCCGGCACCGGCGGCACCTCGTGCACCACCTGCTCGCAGACCGGGCAGGCCGCGCCGTCGACCAGGTGCGCCCGCAGCGCCACCGCCTGGTCGGTGGCCTTGGCCTCCTCGTGCGCCCGGAACGCCGCCTCCAGCGCGGCCTCGGCCCGCTCGGCGGCCGCCCGGGCCTCGGCCAGCGCGGCCACCGCCGCGTCGTGCCCGCCCTGCGCCGCGCCCAGCGCCGCGCGCACCGACTCGGCCTCGCCGGCCAGCCGGTCCCGGTCCGCGTACGCCTTCAGCAGCAGCCGCAGCGCGCTCTCGTCGCCCGCGCCGGCCAGCTCGCCGCGCAGCTTCTCCTCGCGCTCCTCCGCCAGGGTCACCGCCGCGGCCGTATCGTCCGCGCCGGCCCGCGCGGCGGCCACGGCCCGGGCCACCTCGGCCACCCCGTCGGGCGGGCGCACGGCGTCCAGCACGGCCAGCTCGGCGTCCAGCGCGGCCAGCGCCGCCCGCGCGTCCCGCGCCGCCGCCCGGGCCAGCTCCCGCTCCGGTACGGCCGCCGCGACCGCCTCCGCCAACTCGTGCGCCCCCGCCACCCGCGCCTGCGCCTCGGCCAGCGCGGCGTCGTCGACGTCGGCGAGCCCGCCGAGCATCCGGTCGACCGTCTCCAGCTTCGCCTCGGCCTGCCCGGCGCGCTCGGTGGCCTTCTTCTGCACCTCCTCGTAGACGCCGAGGCCGAGCAGGTTCACCAGGATCTGCTGCCGGGTCGCCGGCTTGGCGTGCAGGAAGTCCGCGAACTGCCCCTGCGGCAGCACCACGCAGCTGGTGAACTGCTCGTACGGCAGACCCACCGCCTCCAGCACCGCCTGCTCCATCTCGGCGGGGGTGCCGGCCACCACCTCGCCCAGGTCCTCCGGGCTCAGCCCCGTGTCCAGCTTCGTCACGTCGAACCCGGCCGGCATGAGCTGCAACCCGGCGTTGGCCGTCTTCACGTTGCCCCGGCCGTCCCGGCGCACCACCCGGGTCGCCACGTACCGCGCGCCGGCCGACTCGAAGACCAGCCGCACCCGGGCCTCGCCGGTCGACGGGGCCAGCGCGTTGGCCAGCCCCCGCGCGCCGCCCCAGCGGGGCACCGTGCCGTAGAGGGCGAAGCAGATCGCGTCCAGGATCGTGGACTTGCCGGAGCCGGTCGGGCCGACCAGGGCGAAGAAGTCCGCGTCGGTGAAGTCGACGGTGGTCTCGTCGCGGAAGACGGTGAACCCCGCCATGTCGAGCCGCATCGGGCGCATCAGCGGTCCACCTCCTCCAGCAGCTCGTCGAACAGCTCCCGGACCCCGTCGTCGGCGTGCCCCCGGCTGTCCAGGTAGTCGGCGAACAGCTCCCGGGGCGACCGGCCGGCCCGCTGCGCCGCCCGCGCGCCGCTGCCGGGGGCCGGCACCAGCTCCGGGTCGATCCGGATCTCCAGGGCCCGGGGGAGCAGCTCCTGCACCTCCTCGCGCAGCCCGGCCCGGGGCTGCTCGCGGACGTACACGCGCAGCCAGCCGTCCGGCGGGGCGAGTTCGGCGAGCTGGGCCAGGGTGCCCCGGATGGTGCGCAGCGGCACCGCCGCCGGCACCGGCACCTCCCGGATGCGGGCGGCGGTCGTCGGGGTCACCTCCACCACGGTCACCGACGGGACGTTCTCCTGCTCGCCGAAGTCCACCGCCAGGGGGCTGCCGCTGTACCGGATCGGGCAGGGGCCGTCGACCCGCTGCGAGCGGTGCAGGTGGCCCAGCGCCACGTAGTGTGCGGTGCCCGGGAACACGGTCGCCGGGACGGCGTACCCGAGGACGGTGTGCGCGTCCCGCTCCCCGCCGCCGGTCGCCGCGCCCACCACCGTGAGGTGGGCGGTGACCAGGTGCACCCGGTCCGGCTCGGTGAAGCCCTCGGTGAGCCGGCCGAGCAGCCGGCGCAGGTGGTCCGCGTACGTCTGGTTGGCCTCGGCGGCCGTCAGCTCGTACATCTCCACCGCGCGGACGGCGTACCGCTGGGACAGGAACGGCAGGGCCGCCAGCCGCCACCGCTCGCCGCCCGGCGTCGTGCCGTCGATGACGTGCTCGTCGGGGTTGTCCCGTACGCCGCCGCGCAGGGTGATCCCGGCGGCCTCCGCCCACGGCCGCAGCGCGTCGAGGGCCTGGCCGTTGTCGTGGTTGCCGCCGATGGCCACCACGTCCGCGCCGGTGCGGCGCAGCGCGGTCAGCGCCCGGGTGACCAGCCGGGTCGCCTCCGGGGTGGGCGCGGCCGTGTCGTACAGGTCGCCGGCGACGATCACCAGGTCGGGCCGCTCCGCGTGGGCGACCTCGATCACCCCGGCGAGGACCTGCTTGTGCTCCTCGGCCCGGGACTGCCCCTTGAGCACCTTGCCGACGTGCCAGTCCGAGGTGTGCAGGATCTTCATGGTGCCCGCCTTTCGTTCGCGACTGCGGGGCTCCGCTTCGCTGCACTCCTCGCGCTCACGGTTGCCCGCCTTTCGTTCGCGACTGCGGGGCTCCGCTTCGCTGCACTCCTCGCGCTCACGGTTGCCCGCCTTTCGTTCGCGACTGCGGGACTTCCTCGCTTCGCTCGGGCGTTCCTCGCGCTCACAGGTCTCACCCCCTAGAACGGGATGTCGTCGTCGGTCGCGCCGCCGCCGGAGCCGACCACCGCGAACGGGTCGGCCGCCCCGGTGATCGAGCGCAGCGTCTGCGACGGCACCCGGCCGGCCTCGGAGACCCGGGTCGCCCAGGCCGGGAACGGGAACTCCAGACACAGCGGCACCGGGATGTCCGGCTGGTTGACGAACATCGTGCCGGGCTTGGCCAGCAGCGCCCGCTGCCGCTGGGCCGGCGGGAGGAAGCCGTACTCGGGGCGGGACGCCTCGGCCGGGTCGAGCCGGCCGACCACCCGGATCGCCGAGTTGGTGACGATCCGCCGCTCCACCTCGCTCGCGGTCTGCTGCGCGCCGACCAGGATCACCCCGAGCGAGCGGCCCCGCTCGGCGATGTCGAGCAGCACCTCCTTGATCGGCGAGGAGCCCTCCCGGGGGGCGTACTTGTTCAGCTCGTCGAGCACGACGAACAGCAGCGGCTTCGCGGTGCCCGCCTTCTCCTTGCGCTCGAACTCGCTCTTGAGCGTCACGCCGACCACGAACCGCTGCGCGCGGTCCGGCAGGTTGTGCAGGTCGACGACGGTGACCTGGGCGCTCTCGGCGGTGTTGATGCTGTGCGCCCGCTGCGCGGGCGCCAGGCCCCCCCGACTGGGCTTGCCACCGCGGCTCCCAAGGTCGCCCCGGATCAGCCGGCCCAGGTCCTTCTTGCTGCCGATCAGCCGCCGGGCGAACGCGTTGACCGTGCCCAGCCCGACCGCGCTGCCGGCCCAGTCGCCCCGGGTCTCGTCGTCGTTGAGTTGCGCGACGACGTGGTCCACCAGGTCGGCGTACGACCCCAGCCGGACCCCGTCGACGCTCACCCCGCCGTCGGCGGGCTGGGCGTACCGGGCCAGGTGGGCGGCGACCGAGTGCACCACCATCGTGTACTGCTGGCGCTCGTCGTCGGCGTCGGCGAACACGTACGGCAGCAGCCGGTCGGCGCAGAACTCGCTCAGCGTCCAGTAGAAGCTGTCCACGCCGGTGAGCCGGCTGCTCACGTCCGGGGTGCCGGAGGAGTCGCCGACCCGGGGCGGGGCGTACACCCGCACGTCGGGGAACGCGCCGGCGTCCAGCCCGAGCTTCGCGTACCCGGCCCGGGTGGCGTCGTCCAGCCTGGCGTTCGGGTGGTCGAGGAAGAGCAGGTCCTCGCCCTTGACGTTGAAGATCAGCGCCTTGGCGTTGACCGCGTCGCCGCCGAGCACCCCGGACCGGAAGACGGAGTAGAGCAGGAACGTGGCGAAGCTGGTCTTGGTGGCCACGCCGGAGATGCCGGAGATGGAGACGTGGGCGCCCCGGGTGCCGTCGAGGAAGTCGGCGTTGAGGTAGACCGGCACCCCGTCGCGGCCCATCCCCATCGGGATGCGCCGCTCCATCCGGTCGAAGTGCAGCGCCCGGGCCCGGGCGTCGCCCTCGGCCCGGTGCACGACCGCGCCGGGCGTCGGCGGCACGTAGAACTCGGGGTCGACCCGGGTGGTGGTCACCTCGGCGGCCTCCTGCACCTGGGCGGGCAGCGTGCCGTCGGCGATGGCGAACACGTCGGAGTCGAACTGGGCGCCCTCGTGCCGGGCGCGTACCTGGGTCACCACCCCGGCGATCGTCACCGGCTCCCGGTCGGGCAGCTCCCGGCGGGTCACCACCACGTCGTCGAGTTGCAGGTAGCTGCCGGGGGAGACGGCCGTCCAGAACTGCAGGGGGGTGGCGTCGGCGGTGCCGAGCACCCGGCCCACGCCCTCGCTCGAGCCGTCGAAGCCGTCGTCGGCGATTCCGTCGTCGGCGATCGGCACGCTGTCGGTCATCCGCGCGCTCCGGTCAGTCGGTCGTCTCGCTGAGGGCACAACACGAGGAGCATCCTGCCCGAGGGATGCGACAGGTTGCCACGCGACGCGGCGGACGCCACCCGTCGACCAGATTCGCGTCGCCTTCCGTGTCGCGGGAGTCACCGAAAGTCATCCCGGAAATGTCGGCCGCGGGGCGTGACGGACGGGGGACGGGTGGCGCGAGAATAGGCTTCGGATCACATCGAAGATCTTCCCTCAATCGATCTTTGTGTGCGCCCTGGCGGCCCGTCGCCTGCGGGCCGTCGACCGGTCCGCCGCCACACTGGCGGGCCGTCGCCGGTCGGTGCCCCCCCCGACCGGCCGTCCCTAGCGAAGGCAGGAACCCATGCGTCGTACCACCCTCCTGGGCGGACTGGCCGCGGCCGCCGTGCTGGCCGCGGCCGTGCCCGGCGCGGCCACGGCCGCCCCCAGCCCCGCCGCCCCCGCCGCCGACGCGCTCAGCCGCGCCGTCGCCCACCTCAAGGCCCGCTCCGCCAGCGTGTTCGTCGCCGACGGGCAGAGCTTCACCCTCAAGAACGTGGCGACCGACGCCGACGGCACCGAGCACGTCCGCCTGCACCGCTACCAGGACGGGCTGCCCGTCCTCGGCGGCGACCTGGTCGTCCACCTGGGTGACGGAAACTCCTGGCGGGGAGTCACCCAGAGCCTCACCGCCGCCCCACGCCGGGACGCGCGGGCCGCGGTCGGGGCGTCCGCCGCGGGCCGCGTGGCACTCGCCGCCTCCACCGCCACCGGACGCACCGTCGACGGCACCCAACTGGTGTACGACGCCGACGCCGACGCCGCCGGCACCGCCCTGGCGTACGAGGTGGTCGTCGGCGGGGCGTACGCCGACGGCACCCCGAGCGAGCTGCACGTCGTGGTCGACGCCACCAGCGGCGCGGTCCGGGACTCCTGGGAGGGCGTGCAGCGGGAGGGCACCGGCAACACCTTCCACTCCGGCACCGTGGCGCTCGGCACCACCGCCTCCGGCGGCACGTATCAGCTCACCGACGGCGCCCGCGGCGGCCACCGCACGTACGACCTGAACGGCGGCACCAGCGGCACCGGCACGCTGGTCACCTCGGCGTCGGACGTCTTCGGCGACGGGACCCTCGCCAACCGGCAGACCGCCGCCGCCGACGCCCACTACGGCGCGGCCGTGACCTGGGACTACTTCAGGAACACGTTCGGCCGCAACGGCATCCGCAACGACGGCGTCGCCGCGTACAGCCGGGTGCACTACAGCACCAACTACGCGAACGCGTTCTGGAGCGACTCCTGCTTCTGCATGACGTACGGCGACGGCGGCTCCGGCTGGTACCCGCTGACCTCGCTCGACGTGGCGGGGCACGAGATGAGCCACGGCGTCACCAGCAACACCGCCGGCCTGCGCTACAGCGGCGAGTCCGGCGGCCTCAACGAGGCGACCAGCGACATCTTCGGCACCCTCGTCGAGTTCTCCGCCGCGAACAGCCGGGACCCGGGCGACTACCTGATCGGGGAGAAGCTGCGCAGCAGCGGCGTCCCGCTGCGGTACATGGACCAGCCGTCGAAGGACGGCCGCTCGGCCGACTGCTGGTCCAGCTCCGTCGGCCGGCTGGACGTGCACTACTCCTCCGGCGTGGGCACCACTTCTTCTACCTGCTCGCCGTCGGCAGCGGCTCCTCCGCGTACGGCACCAGCCCCACCTGCAACGGCAGCACCGTCACCGGCATCGGCAACGCCAAGGCGGGCGCGATCTGGTACCGCGCGCTGACCACGTACATGACCTCCCGCACCAGCTACGCGGGGGCGCGCACCGCCACCCTGTCGGCCGCCGCCGACCTCTACGGCAGCGCCAGCACCGAGTACCAGACCGTCGCCGCCGCCTGGTCGGCCGTCAACGTCAACTGACCGGTACGCGCACCGCGGGTGCTGGCGGCTCCGGGGCTGCCGGCACCCGGCGGAGCGCGGGGGCTCAGTCGCGGGCGTACCGGAGCAGCAGCGTGCCGTCGGACGCGGCCAGGACGTGCCGCAGCGGCAGGTGGCGGGGCGCGCTGGCGTCCCCGGCGGTGATCCGGCCGGCCCCGGCGCCGGCCAGCAGCGGCGCCAGGGTCAGGCAGACCTCGTCGACCAGGTCGGCGGCGGTGAGCGCGCCGAACAGCAGCGGCCCGCCCTCGCAGAGCAACTGCCCGAGGCCGCGCCGGCGCAGCTCGGCCAGCCCGGCCGCCAGGTCCACCCGGTCGGCGCCGCAGCGCACCAGGTCGGCCACCTCGGCCAGGCCGGACGGCGCCTCGGCGGCGGCGGAGGTGAGCACGATCGGCCGTACGGGCGCGTCCGCGAAGGCCGCCTGCGCCGGGTCGAGGTCCAGGGAGCCGGAGACCACGACCAGGGTCGGGTACTCCGCCAGCCCCTGCTCCCGCCGCCAGGCGCGGCGCGGCTCGCTGAGCCGTACGGCCCGGTAGCCCTCGTGGCGCAGCGTGCCGGCGGCCACGACGAGGCCGTCGCAGAGCATCCGCAGCAGGCCGAACACCCGCTTGTCCGGTTCGCCCGACAGCCCCGCCGAGTAGCCGTCGAGGGCGACCGCGCCGTCGACGCTGGTCACGAAGTTGACCCGCAGCCGGGGACGCTCCGTCCGGCCGTACAGCGCCGTCAGCTCCGCGTCGTGCAGCGGCTCGGCGGCCGGGGCCGGCCAGAGCCGGGAAATCGGGGCCGTGGCGCTCATTCGCCCGCCGGACCGGTGACCGGAGGGGTGGGTTCGGGGGTACGGTGCTGGCAGTCGCACCACTTCCGGCCCGGACAGTCGTCGTGCCGCCGCTCTCGGCAGGCTCGGCAGATCATGCCGGCAGCCTATGTCGTGGAAGGATGGGACAGCACATGCCGCGTCAGATCTACCAGCTGAAGGTATCCCTCGCCGGGGTTCGCCCGCCGGTCTGGCGGCGGGTGCTGATTCCCGGCGGATACACCCTCGACCGGCTGCACCGCGTGGTGCAGCACGCCATGGGCTGGCGGAACTGCCACCTGCACTCGTTCGAGATCGACGGCAGGCAGTACGGCGCGCCCGACCCCGACGGGGAACTGGCCCTGCGCGACGAGCTGGACGTCCGGCTCGACGCGGTGCTCGGTAAGGGCAGCCGTTTCCAGTACGTGTACGACTTCGGCGACTGGTGGGAGCACGACCTGCTCGTCGAGGACGCCTTCGCGGCCGACCCGGACGAGCGGTATCCGATCTGCCTGGCGGGGGAGCGGGCCTGTCCGCCGGAGGGCATCGGCGGCCCGCCCGGGCACCAGCTGATGCTGGCCGCGCTGGCCGACCCCGCCCACCCCGAGCACGGCTCGATGCGCGACTGGGTCGGCGACTGGTACGACCCGGACGCCTTCGATCCGGGCCGCGCCACCACCCTCCTCCGCCACCTCTGCTGACCGGCACCCCGTCCTGTGGGGTGCCGGCCAGCGGCGTCGTGCCTGCCTGTTCGATCGTGCGTGTTCGGTTGTGCTCGTCGGGTCAGCTGTTCCAGTGCTGGGCGACGAGGTCGGCGGCCTGCTGCTCCCACTGCGCGTACGCGTCCGGGTACGCCGACACCTGCACCGTCTGCGCGGCGTCGGTCAGCGGCATGTCCTGCCACCCGTCCACCTGCTTCAAACCCTTCAGGAACGCCGTCGTCGAGTACTGCGGATCCGTGATCTGCTCCGGGGTGCCCCAACCCGACGACGGGCGCTGCTGGAACAGGCCCAGCGAGTCGTGGTCGTTACGGTCACCCAGGTGCCCCAGGTTCTCCAGCTTCGACTCCTGCAGGCTCGTGGCGATCGAGATCACCGCGGCCCGCTCAGGCAGGCCGGCCTTCTTCGTCGCCGCGATGATCGCCTTCGCGTTCGCCACCTGCTCATCGTTCAGGTCGATGCGCGACTGCGCGCCCTGCACCCCGTGCGGAATCAGCTTGGCCTTGTCCACGCCCGGCTTGTCGGCCTGCACGGCCACGGCAACCGGCTTCACCTGCGCCGGGGCGGCATGGGCGGCGGTGGCGTGCAGCGGACCGGCGGCAAGCCCACCGGCGAACGCGAGACCGGCGATACCGAGAACGCTCTTACGCAGCATCGTGTTCATCATCGAAAGCTCCATTCGGGGGTTGGCGCACACCGCCGAGGGGGATCGGACAGGCGTGCGCAAGCACCGTCAGGCGCTCGAAAGCGTGAAAAAGGGGGGAAAGAGCCCGGTGCGACCGCGGGGCAGGGATGCCCGGTCGGGCCAAGGAGTGCCTCGTCACGGGCGCCGGGACCGTGTACAACGACCGGCAGCCGGCCCGCATTCCACCCGGCCCGAACCCGGCGAGGACTCGCCTCGATCCGAAAAGCCGACGGGGGGCGTCGTGCTACCTCCGGGGCATCGGTTGCTGCTCGGTCGTGCGTCAGGTGTAACGACCCCGCCCCGGCCACGATTCCGCCCCCACGATGCCGCCGATCACACCCAGCAGCAGCCGCGAACCAGACACACGGCGGCGAATCGCCGCACCCCGGCCGGGATGACCCACTCCATGCCACCGACATCGGGGCATCCGTGTCACTCGGACAGCCCCATGTCGCCGCCATGGAGTCGATCACGGCACCGGCATCCACCCCGCCCCGGCCACGATCCCACCCCGGCGATGTCCCCGGTCACCGCCAACACCGCTCAGACCGGACATTCGACGCGAACGGGTACACCCGGACGGGTTGATCCACTCCATGTCGCCGACATGGCGGTGTCCAAGCCCGGGATGGCCGCCATGTCGCCGACATGGAGGTGTCCGAGCCCCGGGATGGCCGCCATGTCGCCGACATGGAGCCGATCACCGCGTGGACCGCCCACAGCGAACGCGAACACCGAGGCAAACAAGACCCGCCGCGGCCTGGCCGAACGAGCGCGGTCCACCGAACGAGCGCGGTCCACCGAACGAGCGCGGTCCACCGAACGAGCGTGGCGTACGGAACAGGCGGCGCGAACGGCTACCGGATCGCAACGAGGCCGGATCGGCAACGACCGAAACGAACCGACGGACAGCAACCGGGACGGGGCCGGGTGGGGCCCGCCGTGACCGGCGCAGGGATCAAGCCTGACCGCCCGGAGCCGGTCACGGCGGGCCCCACCCCCACCGCAACCATCGGAGCCGGTCACGGCGGGCCCCACCCCAGCGAACCGGGACGGTCACAGGGGCGGGGCGTCGACGACCTCGCCGAGGCCCGTGGCGGTGAGGTCGTCGCGGATCAACGCCGCGTCGCCCTCGACAACCAGGGTCAGCGACTCCGGGTGCAGGTGGGCGGCGGCCGCCGCCGAGACGTCGGCCACGTCGGCGGCGAGCAGCGACTCGCGCAGCCGGGCGTGGTAGTCGTCCGGCAGGTCGTGCACGACCAGCGTGGTCAGGGCCGACGCGATCGACCGGGGGCTCTGCAACTCGACCGAGAGCTGCCCGGCCCGCCAGAAGCGGGCCACCGCCAGCTCGTCCTCGGTCACCCCGCCCGCCTGCGTACGGCTGATCTCGCCCACCGCCTCGACCAGCGCGGGCGCGGTGACGGCGGTCTGCACCGCGGAGCTGACCGCGAACCGGCCGAACCGGCGGGACGAGGCGAAGTCGCCCCGGATGCCGTACGTGTAGCCGTGCACCTCGCGGATCAGGTGGTTCAGCCGGGAGGTGAAGGCCCCGCCGAGCACCGTCCCCGCCAGGGTCATCGGCACGTGGTCGGGGTGCGCCCGGTGCGGGGACGGGTGGCCCAGCCGCAGCGTGGACTGCACCGACCCGGGCCGGTCGACCAGGATGATCCGCCGCCCGGCGTGCGGCGGGACCTCGATCGGGCCGCCCCGCTCGACCGGGCCGCCGCCGACGCCCGCGAAGGCCGCCGCGCCGAGCGCGTCCAGGTCGATCCGCTCCAGGTCGCCGGCGACGATCAGCGTGCCCGGGCGGATGAACCACTCGGAGTGGAAGACGGTGACGTCCTCCACGTCCAGGCCCGCCACGGAGTCCGGGTCGCCGTACATCGGCCGGCCCCAGCGGTTCTGGGCGCCGAACAGGTCGGCGCGCAGCACGGCGTCGGCGCGGGGGCCGGGGTTGGCCCAGTCCATCCGCAGCGCGGTCACCTCGTCGCCGCGGACCCGGCGCACGTCGTCCGGGTCCAGCCTGGGCGTCCGGACGGCCTCCGCGAGCAGTTCCACGGCGGCGCCCAGCCGGTCCACCGGCACCTGGACGCTCACCTGGAACGAGTCCCAGTCCAGGGAGGTCACCAGCTCGGTGCCGAGCCCCTCCACGGCGAGCGCGTACGCGGCGGCGTCCCGCTGCGCGGTGCCCTCCTCCAGCGCCTTGGCCAGCACCGCGCCGAGCCCCTCCTTGCCGACGGGCTCGCGCCCGGCGCCGGCGTCGAGCAGCAGCAGCGCCACGGCGAGGTTCTGCCCGGGCAGGTGCGCGGCGACGACCGGGCCGCCGGCGACGGTCCGCCGGACCACCTGGGGGAACCGGTACGGCCGGGCCAGCCCCGGCCCGGGACGGTCGGCGATGAGGGTCACGAGTTCTCCTCCGGCAGGTAGGTCAGGGTTGCCCGGTCCTCGGGGCGCAGGACCTGGGCGGCCAGCTCGGCGATCTGGTCGGCGGTCACGGCGAGCCAGGCGGGCAACCGCTCGGCGGCCTTCGCCGGGTCGCCGAACAGGGTGGCGTACCGGCCGAGGGTGTCCGCCCGGCCGTCCACGGTGGACATCTGCCGCCACCAGGCCGTGGTGAGCAGCGCCTTGGCCCGGTCCAGCTCGGTGGCCGTGACGGGAACGGTGGCCAGCTCGTCGACCACCTCGGCCACCCCGGCGGCCAGCCGCTCGGCGGTCACCCCGGGACGGGCGGTCGCGGTGACGACCAGCGGCGCGGGGCCGTACGCGAGGTCCACCCCGTACGCGGCGACGAGGTCGGGCTGGGCGATCCGCTCGCCGTCGGCGAGCCGCTGGTAGAGGCGGCTGCCCCGCCCGCTGCCGAGCACGGTGGCGAGCACCGTGGCGACGTCGTACCCGGGGGTGCCGAACGGGTGGGTGCGGTGCGCGACGTAGACGCGGGGGGCGGGCACGGCGGCGGCCACGGTCTCCCGGGCCGGCTCGCCGCTGGCCGGGACGTGCCGCCCGTCGGGCGCGGCGGGGATCTCCTCCCGGGCCGGGATGGCGCCGAAGTACTTGTCGGCGAGCGCGAACACCTCGGTCGCCGTGGTGTCGCCGACCACGGTGAGCACGGCGTTGTTCGGCGCGTAGTACGTGCGGTGGAAGCCCTGGAAGGTGGCCAGGTCGGCCGCGTTCAGGTCGGCCATCGAGCCGATCGTGGCGTGGTGGTACGGGTGCCCCGGCGGGTAGAGCAGCGGCAGCAGCCGCAGCCACGCGTCGCCGTACGGGACGTTCTCGTAGCGTTGGCGGCGCTCGTTCTTGACCACCTCACGCTGGTTGTCCAGCGTCTCCTGGGTCAGCGCCGGCACCAGGCCGCCCATCCGGTCGGCCTCCAGCCAGAGGGCCAACTCCAGGTGCTCGGCCGGAAGGGTCTCGAAGTAGTTCGTGCGGTCCGGGTTGGTGGTGGCGTTGAGGGAACCACCCGCGCCCTGCACGAACTTCATGTGCTCGGTCTTCGCCACGTTCACCGAGCCCTCGAACATCAGGTGCTCGAAGAGGTGGGCGAAGCCCGTCTGTCCGTCCGGCTCGTGTCGCGAGCCCACGTCGTACCAGAGGTTCACCGCGACCGCCGGGGCGGTGCGGTCCTCGCTCACCACCACACGCAGGCCGTTGTCCAGTCGGGTCGTCTCGATCGGCCAGGGGTAACCGCTGTCGGGCATGGCCCGACGCTATCCGATCGCGCGGACGGAAAGGGGACGAGCCGGCCGGGTCGGCGCGGCCCGGGCCGGGACGGCCCGGATCGCCCGATCCGCCACAGCGCCGCCCGAATCCGCACGGCGCCGTTCGATCCCGCACGGCGCCGATCCAGCACGGTGCCGCCCGGCCGCGGGATGGGTGTCCCGCGCCCGGGCGGCCGCCACCGCGCTCAGTCCGGCGGCTCGTCCGAGATCACCATCCCCTCGGAGGTACGCCGCTCCGGCACCGGAGTCACCGTCTCCTCCGAGGTACGCCGCTCCAGCATGGTGTCCGGGGCGACGTCGGTGTCCTCGCGGATGTCCGACTCGGTGAGGATGGCGTCCGCCTGGGCCTGCGGGTCCTCGCTGCCGACGGCCGCCTCCTCGGGCAGCAGGTGGTGGGCGCGGGACTCCACCCGGTCCTGGTCGCTCTGGTCGTGGCTCATGCCGTCACCTCGCTGCGCTCGCTCATGCCCGTCACCTCGCTGCGCTCGGCGCCGTCATGAGCGGTGGCACTGAGCCGGCCGACTCGCTCGCTACGCTCGCTCATGCCGCCCCCTGTACCCCGTCCGGGGCTCGGCGGAACAGGCCGCGCACCCCCGCTCAGCGGAACGGGCCGCGCACCTCGTTCGGCCGCCGCCGCCTCGTGCTTGAACTGGCCGAGCGCCGGCCGCCGCACGGCCGCGGTGCCGCCCTGCGGGTACGTCTCGTAGACGTACCCGCGGCTGACCTCCTCGCAGGAGAGCCAGGTGCCCCACGGGGTGGCGCCACCGGCGCAGTTCTGGTTGGTTCCGGACAGGATCCGGTACGCCGAGGCGACCCTGCCGTCGGCGTCGAACCGCACCGCCGACGCCCCGCCACCGGGGCTGATCTCCGAGTTCGAGACGTAGATCCAGCCTGTGCCGGCGGGGAAGCAGGCGCCCCCGTCGGGCGCGTCGTGCCAGGTGAACGAGGTGCCGGCCACGGCCTGCCGGGAGCGGGCGATCACCCGGCTGGTGAACCCGGCGGGCAACTAACTGGACGCCGTTGGCGTCGGCGGCGCCCAGCGGCCCGTACGGGCTCGGGCCGGGCTGGGCCGGGGCGGCCGACGCGGCGGCGGACCAGAGGCTGCCGGCGACGGCGGCGGTTCCGCCCGCGACGGTGGCGAGCAGCACCTGGGGTGAGCGTTACCCGTCGCGTCGGGTAGGCTGGCCGGCGTGACGCGGTCGTATCGATGGTTTAGGCAGCCGGCTGGAGGAGCCGGTGACCTCACCATGATCTGACGTCACTTCCTCTTCGAGCCGGCCCAGGCAGGGACTTCCAGCCCCTGCCTTTCTGCGTACGAGCAGCCGGCTCGACCCCGGGCGCCGGCCCCGGGCGCGGTCGGCGGAAGGAAAACCACCGTGACGACCCCCGACCGCGTCATCGACCAGCGGATCGACCGCGTCGTGCCGTTGACCACCCCCGCCCTGCTCCACCACGATCTGCCCCTGGAGGCCCCGCTCGCCGAGGCGGTGCTCGACGGCCGCCGCGCGGCCGGCCGGGTGCTGGACCGCGCCGACGACCGCCTGCTCGTGGTGGTCGGCCCCTGCTCGGTGCACGACCCGGTCGCCGCCCTGGACTACGCGCGGCGGCTGCGCGTGGTGGCCGACCAGCTCGCCGACGACCTGCTGATCGTGATGCGGGTCTACTTCGAGAAGCCGCGCTCCACGGTCGGCTGGAAGGGCCTGATCAACGACCCCGGGCTGGACGGCTCCGGCGACGTGAACACGGGCCTGCGCACGGCGCGGGCGCTGCTGCTGGACGTGCTGCGCCTCGGTCTCCCGGTGGGCTGCGAGTTCCTCGACCCGATCACCCCGCAGTACATCGCCGACACGGTGGCCTGGGGCGCCATCGGCGCCCGTACGGTGGAGAGCCAGGTGCACCGGCAGCTCGCCTCGGGCCTGTCCATGCCGATCGGGATGAAGAACCGCCCCGACGGCAGCATCGCCACGGCCGTGGACGCGATCCGGGCGGCGGGCGTCCCGCACGTCTTCCCCGGCATCGACGTCTCCGGCACCCCGGCGATCATGCACACCCGGGGCAACGCGGACGGCCACCTGGTGCTGCGCGGCGGCCGGGGCGGCCCGAACTACGACGCGGACTCGGTGGCGGCGGCGCTGGGGCAGCTGCGGGCGGCCGGGCTGCCCGAGCGCGTCGTGATCGACGCCAGCCACGACAACAGCGGAAAGGACCACCGTCGCCAGCCGCTGGTCGCCGCGGACGTCGCGGCCCAGCTCGCCGCCGGGCAGCGCGGCATCGTGGGCATCATGCTGGAGAGCTTCCTGCTCCCCGGCCGGCAGGACCTGGACCCGACCCGGGAGCTGGAGTACGGCCGTTCCATCACGGACGCCTGCCTGGGCTGGGACACGACGGCTGAGGTGCTGGAGGACCTGGCCGCCGCCGTCCGTACCCGCCGCCGCACCCCCGCCCTGACGACCCCCGCCTGACCCACCCGCCCCCACCCGCGCGGGCCCCCGGGGACACCGATGATCATGGGGTTGGCGGCTGATTCGGAGATCGACAAGGCCGCCAACTCCATGATCACCGGCAGCCGGGCCAGGGTGGGGCGGCGCGGGTGACGTTTGACCGTTTCCGCCCCGGGTAGGTGGTCGGCGTGAGCGACGAGTCCATGAGTGACGAGGCCGGGACCGATCCGACCGCGCTCGACCGTACCGCGGGCGACGCGGCCGTGACGAGTGCCACCGCGACGGACGCGCCGACCGGCCCGGAGGCCGCCGACGAGCCGGACACCCGGCCGCTGGACGAACTGCTCGACGACCTCTACCACGGTCAGGAGCGGATCAGCCAGGCGGACATCTACCGGCGGGCGGTCGCCGCCGGCCTGCCCGCGGCGTTGCTCACCCGGATCGCCGCCCTTCCCGAGGGCGAGTACGCCGTGGACGAGGCGGCCGACCAACTGGGCGGGACGGTGGCCTGAGCCACTCGCGGGCGTTGACGTCACCGTCGCCCGCTGGTCGGCACCGTGGGCCTGAGCCGCCCTGCCAGCGTGACCGGCGACGCCGGACCCCGAGGGCCCTGACGGAGAGGACAGCGAGATGACCGATCGCGAGGAGCCACGCCCCGAGCACGTCGCGGCGCTCGGAGAGCCGCCGGAGGGGCGGGACACCGCGCCCGACCCGGACTTCGCCGACGAGCACGACCGGACGGCCGTGGCACGGGACGTGATCACCGGCGAGGACGAGGACGACCGCGAGCCGGAGTCGCCGCGCGGCTGGTCGGGCATGCAGTCCTGACCCACAGGGCCACCGGTGCTCAGTCCCGCTGGCCGCCGCCCTCGGCGGCCCGCTGGGCCACCGCGTAGCCCATCTGGAGGAAGTCGGAGGCGGCCACCGCGGTCAGCGCGGTGGCCACCAGCCGGGTGAGCCGGGGCGCCAGCACGAGCCCGCCGGTGAGCCCGGTGGCGACCCACACCGCCAGGCAGAACGGGCAACTCAGCAGCTCGCCGATGGCGTGCCGGGTCGGGCTGCCGGAGTCGCGGACCTGCTCCATCACCTCGCCACTGCCGCTGGGGCGGTCGTAGCGGGTGAACGGGGCACGCAGCGGGCTGGTGACGGCGTCCTTGGCCAGCAGCCGGCTGAGTTTGTGGGTGGCGATGCCGAGCAGCGCCACGTCGGCGACGGCGGGCCGTTCCGGCACGGGCCGGCCGGTCGCCCTGGCCAGCGCCGCGATCGAGGCGGTCACCCCCGCGTACGCGCCCATCGCGGCCAGGTACCCGCCCAGCGGGCGGTGCTCGTGCGGCGCGTACGCCTGGCGCAGCCGCGCCACCTTCTGTTTCAGGCTGGTCTGGGTCAACCCCGTCTCCTGTCGTCTCGGGCGCCCGCGGCGCGGCGGGCCCGGCGGCCGGTGGCCAGGTCCAGCCGGGGAAACGGGCGCGGCGCTCAGCCGGCGGTCAGGTTGTCGGCCACCTCGCGGGCCAGGTTGGCGAGGGTCTCGTCGGCCAGTCCCGCGTCCTGGGCGGACCCGCCGGCCAGGTCCAGCCTGACCCGGGCGCCCCCGGCGTCGACCGGCTCCACCTGGATCTCGGCCGACCAGTCGGGGGCGGATTCGCTGGCCCACCGGGCGCGCATCTGGCCCGTGCTGACGTCGGGACGGCTGCCGCCGTCCCTGCGCAGTGGCTCCGGCAGCCACGCCGCCGCCCGGTCGGGGTCGGTCGCCGTGTTGAAGACGACCTCGGGCGGCGCCGACATCCCCCGCTCGGCGTGGTGCCGCATCACTCGCCCCGGAGCCGACCGGGGTCGATCTCGCGGCCGGGATACCGCGCGAGGTACTCGGTCTCCAACTCCGCCGTGCGGCGCAGGTGGTTGGCCAACGCCGAGTCCGTCGCGTGCCGCAGCGTGTCGAGGCGGGTGCGGTGCAGGCTGTGCATCTCGCGGATCAGGTCCTCGTCGGCCAGCTCGGCCGGGTCGATCCCCAGCTCGACGCCGTCGGCCGCGCCGTCGGCCGACATGTCGTGGAGGTGGTCGCCGTCCCACTCGGGCACCCGCTGCTCGGGGCTGGCGTCCGTGGTGCCGGTGCTCCACCGTACCGATTCGGTCATCGTCGCCTCCTCGTCTCGTCTGGGCTGGCGTCTAGACGGATGCCCAGACCCGGTGTCACCAAACCCCTCGGAACTACGACACCGCGTCGGAGACCGCCGCCGCCCCCGGTACCCTCGTAGGCATGAAGCGGCTCTGGACACCGGCGTGGATCGCCCGCCACGTGGCCATGGTCGTGCTGGTCGGGGGGTTTCTGGGGCTGGGCTGGTGGCAGGTCAGCCGGGCTGCCGGCGGCAACACGCTGAGCTGGGGCTACGCCGTCGAGTGGCCGGTCTTCGCCGGCTTCGTCTGCTACGTCTGGTGGCGTGAGCTGCGCCACGCCCTGCGCGCTCAGGCGGCCGACGACGCGGCCACCGGTCCCGACGCCACCGCCGCTGCGGGCGGGGTCGACGCCGCGGCACCGGCGCCGTCCCCGGCGGCCCCGTCGGGGGTACGCCGACCCGTGCGGGTCCGGGTGCCGGCGGCGCCGGCGGACGACGCCGAGGACGCCGAGCTGGCCGCCTACAACCGCTACCTGCGATGGTTGAACGCCAACCCGGGCGCCCGGCCCGGTGACTACCCCGGCTGACGCCGGGTTCGCGACTACCCCGGCCGACGCCGGGCTCGGAAGGACGGACGAAGGTGGGCGGAGCCCTTACCCGGTACCGCGTGATCGCCTGGATCGTGGGCGTGGCGCTGGCCGTGCTGGTCCTGATCGGCATGCCGCTGAAGTACGGCTTCGACCGGCCGACCGTGGTCGCGGTGGTCGGCACGGCGCACGGCTGGCTCTACATGCTGTACCTGGCCGCGACGTTCGACCTGTCCCGCCGCGCGGACTGGCCGCTCAAGCGGATGCTGCTGGTGATGCTCGCCGGCACCGTGCCGTTCGTCTCCTTCTACGCCGAGCGGAAGGTCAGCCACTGGGCCGCCCCGGAGCAGACCCGCACCCCGGAGCCGGTCGCCGGCTGAAGCGGCCGGCCCGGGGGGACGGATCAGCGACCCAACGGCGGATCAGCGGCCCGGACGCCAGAGGTCGGCGGCGGGCGGGTCGCCCCAGCCGCCGTACCGCACGCCCTCCCGGGCCCGCCGCACGGCGCGGCTGACCTGCCCGAACTGGCGCTCGTCGTCGCTGCTGAACAGCAGCACCTCGACGCCGCGGTACCAGCCCCACAGCTCGTACGGCGGCGGACGCCAGCGGTCGCCGACCGCGGCGAGCAGCAGCGGCAGCAGGACCACCGCCCCGAGGGCCAGGTACGCCCGGGCGGTGAGCCGTTCCAGGCCGCCGGCGAAGCCGAGCACCACCCCGACCCCGGCGATCACGACGGCGGTCGCCGCGACGGCCCGGACGGCGAGTCGATCGTGCGGCCCCCGGCTGGTGTGCAGGTGGGTGATGTCGGCGACCTGCCAGGTGGTGCTGCCGACGGTGAACCGGTCCGCGGTGACGACGATGCCGGGCCGGGCGTAGAGCAGGATCGGGGAGGCGGGGGTCACTCTCGGTGACCGGGGCGGGCGGGTAGCGGAGCCATTTCGGGTCACGGCTGTCTCCCACGGCTGAGGCGCCGGGCGCGGTCCCCGCGGCTGCCCATCGACGCCGACGGGATCCCGGCTCACCTTCATTTTGTTGCCGCCGCGCCAGCCCAGACGTGCATTTTGCGGCGCGTGGCGGGCTGCCCCGCCCTCGCCGACGCCGGCAAACTGCCGTCAATTCCGACTTATCATGCTATCGCGCTCGGCGCCCCGGCAGCATCCGCCCAGAACGACGAAAGCGACCGATCGCCCGTCTCGACCGTCGGCTCCGGCGCATCGGCGCGATTCCGCGCCCCGACTACCGAACGTGACAATCCCTCGCGAAACATCCGGCCCGTTTTTCCTCTTTCGCCCCTACTTTCCCTGCGGCTCACTCCTGCCCCGGGTTAGGTTGGGCGGGCCGGACCGGTCGAGCGCCGTCCACCCTGGACAGCCCCGGGCCGGCACCGCCGCGACGCGTGTCGCCCGGCGGGCCGTGGGAGAGGAGCCGTCCGCTCTTGTCGTGTGTCAGGAAGCTGCTACGTGCCCTGGCGACGGTCGGCGCCTCGCTCGCGCTGGTCGCCCCGGCGTCGGCGGCTCGGGCCGAACCCTCGCCCGCCGAGCTGACGCGGCGGATCGAGAAGTCCTCGACCGAGCTGGAGCGGGTCGTCGAGTCCTACAACAAGCTCACCGAGGACATGCGGGCGAACAAGGCCGCCGCGGCGGCGCTGGTGGCCCGGATCGAACCGCTGGAGAAGCAGGCCGCGCGGAGCCGGGCGGACGTCGGCGAGATCGCCGTCACCGCGTACAAGACGGGCCGGCTGGACACCGCGAACGCGCTGCTGGGCACGGGCGGCCCGAGCAACCTGCTGGACCGGCTGGACACCCTCGACCAGCTGACCCGGCAGCGCCAGCGGCGCGTCGCCGGCTTCACCCAGAACCAGCGCCGGCTGGTCGGCCAGAAGACCCGGCTGGAGATGACACTGGCCCGGCAGGCGGCGCAGGCCAGGCAGCTCGCCGCCGCCAAGCGCCGGATCGAGAAGGACCTGGCCGAGCTGTACGAGATGCGCCGGCAGGCGTACGGCCGGGCCACCGAGCCGCCGGGCTCCCGGGGAGAGTCCGGAGGCGACGCGCCGGCCGTCTCCGGGCGGGCCGGGACGGCGGTCCGGTACGCCTACGGCGCGCTCGGCAAGCCGTACGTCTGGGCCGCGGACGGCCCCGACGGGTACGACTGCTCCGGCCTCACCCTGGCCGCCTGGCGCGCCGCCGGCAAGTCCCTGCCGCACAACGCCCGCATGCAGTGGGGCGTGGTGAGCCACATCAGCCGCAGCCAGCTACGGCCCGGCGACCTCGTCTTCTACCGCAGCCTCGGGCACGTCGCACTCTACGTCGGCGACGGGCAGGTGATCCACGCCCCGACCTTCGGCCGGAACGTGGAGAAGCGCGCGATGGACCTGATGACCCCGTACGGCTACGGCCGGGTCCGCTGACGGGCCCCGCGTACGGCGAACGGCCGACGTCCCCTGTCGGACGCCGGCCGTTCGCCGTCATTCCCGTGGCTCGGGCCGCCTGCAGCCCGCGCCGGCTCAGGCCGCCTGGAGCCCCTCGGCCCGGGCCAGCTCGCGCAGCCGACCCAGCGCCTGGATCTCCAGCTGCCGGATCCGCTCCCGCGACAGCGAGAAGCGCGAGGCGACCTCGGTCAGCGAGTGCTCCCGCCCGTCCTCGAGGCCGTACCGGGCCCGCATGATGCCGGCCGACCGGTCGTCGAGGTGGTTGAGCAGGCCCTCGATACGCTGCCGCTCCAGCCCGGTCAGGACGATCTCCTCCGGCGACGGGGCGTCGCTGTCGGCGACCAGGTCCCCGAGGTTGGTGTCGCCGTCGTCGCCCACCGGGGTGTCCAGCGACACGGTGTCCTGCGACCAGCGGACCAGCTCGTTGACCCGCTCGACGGTGACGCCGAGGGCCGCCGCGATCTGCTCCGGCTCCGGGTCGCTGCCCAGCTCACGGGTGAGCTGACGGGCCACGTTGCGCATCCGGTTGACGTCCTCGACCAGGTGCACGGGCAGCCGCACCGTGCGCTCCTGCTGGGCGATCGCCCGGCTGATCGCCTGGCGGATCCACCAGGTCGCATAGGTGGAGAACTTGAAGCCGCGCTCGTAGTCGAACTTCTCGACCGCCCGGACCAGGCCGGTGTTGCCCTCCTGGATCAGGTCGAGCATGGGCATCCCCGACCGCACGTAACGCCGGGCGATGGAGACGACCAGCCGCAGGTTGGCGCGGATGAAGAGGTCCTTCGCCCGCTCCCCCTCGGCGACCACGCGCTCCAGGTCCTCCCGGTCGACGCCCGCGGGAACCCGGTCGATGTCGAGCAGGTGCTCGGCGTAGAGGCCGGCCTCGATCGTCTTGGAGAGCTCGACCTCGGTGGCGGCGTCCAGCAGCGGCGTCCGGGAGATCTCGTGCAGGTAGACTCCGACCAGGTCGCGCTCCTCGGCCACCTCGTCGGTTCGCATGCTGATGTTCTTGTCCACGTTGCCCACGGTCCCCTCGCTCGCGCCGGTTGCCCGGTTCCTTGCCATCCCCACGTCCATCAGCCCTCCCCCGTAACTTCCGCTGTGCCCTCCGGTGCTGACCTGACACCTGCACAACAGTTGAGACGCGTCGGGGATTCCATGTCGTGAGTCGAAAGTGTCACGAATGCCTGAGTACTAGCTGAGAGCCCGGTCCATGTTTGCTGTCAGCACCGCGTGGGTGGCCCGGCGCTGGGCACCACGAACGGGTCGGCGGATCGACGGAACGGCGTCCACCCAGGCATGGCACCACTGCCAAACCGGGCGGCGCAGCGACCCGCGTCACCACCAGACTGCGATCCTGGTCACCGGTAAAAACGCGCCGGCGGGCCGGTCGGTTCATTCACGGATACGGAATACCCTCGCCCCGGTTGAACAATCCGCACCCGTTGCGCAGTCCCGTCCGCCGCCGGGCCGTGACCAGCGTCACCGGACACCGGCCGTGGCCGCCGTCACCCGCACCGTCCTCAGGGCGCAGGCAGATCCCCGGCCGCGGGTCAGTGGGCGAGCAGGGCGAGGGCGCCGCGGACCTGGTCGGCGGAGCGGGCCAGGGCGGCCCGGGCGGCGGGGACGCCGGCACCGGAGACCAACGAGACGAGGGCGGTCTTCAGGTCCCCGTCGGCCTCCCGCAGGGCGCGCCGGCAGACCTCCTCGGCGCAGCCGGTGGCCTCCATCAGGATCGAGATCATCCGGCCGCGCAGCTTCGCGTTCGTGGCCACCAGGTCGATCATGAGGTTCGAGTAGACCCGGCCGAGGCGCACCATCACGGCGGTGGAGAACGTGTTGAGCACCAGCTTCTGCGCCGTGCCCGCCTTCATCCGGGTCGACCCGGTCACCACCTCGGGGCCGGTGTCCACGCCGATGAAGACGTCCACGGACGACGCGGCCTCGGCCTCCGGGTTGGCGCACAACAGCACGGTCGAGGCGCCCTGGGCCCGGGACGCGGCGAGCGCCCCGAGAACGTACGGCGTGCGCCCGCTCGCGGCCAGGCCGACCACGAGGTCGCTCTCCCGGACGCAGTCGGCCGCCTCGGCCGCGCCGCCCCGTTCGTCGTCCTCGGCGTCCTCGACGGCCCGCCACATCGCGTCCGGCCCGCCGGCGAGGTGGGCGCAGAACCAGTGCCGGGGCGAGTTGAAGGTGGGGGCCAGTTCGGCGGCGTCGAGCACGCCGAGCCGGCCGGAGGTGCCGGCGCCGAAGTAGTGCACCCGGCTGCCGCCGCGCAGCGCGGCGACCGCGAGGTCGACGGTGGCGGCGATCTCGTCGAGGACGGCCGCGACGGCGTCCGGCACGCGCCGGTCCGCCTCGTTGATCACCGCGAGGACGTCCCGGGTCGGCATCAGGTCGAGGTCGGCGCTGAGCGGGTTGCGCCGCTCGGTGGGCGCACCCACCCGGACCGCGGGGCGGAGGGCGGCGGTGACCTCGCCGGGCTCCACCCGGTTGGCGGTCATGCCCGCCTCCGGCCGGCACCGACCCGGTGGGTCTGGACCGCCTCGGCGGTCGCCTCCAGCGCCCGGCGGGCCCGGGCGCGGTTACGGGCGGCCACCCCGACGAAGAGGCAGTCGACCACGGTGAGCTGGGCGAGGCGGCTGGCCATCGCGCCGGAGCGGTAGGTGGTCTCGCGGGCGGCTGTGGTGAGCACGAAGTCGGCGACCTCGGTGATCGGCGAGCGGGGGAAGTTGGTCAACGCGACCGTCGCCGCGCCCCGGGACCGGGCCTGCTCCAGCACCTCGATCACGTCCGAGGTGGTGCCGGTGTGCGAGATGCCGACGGCGACGTCGCCCCGGGAGAGCAGCGCCGCCGAGGTGAGCGCGGTGTGGACGTCGGGGAAGTAGAAGGCCGTGCGGCCGATCCGGTGCAGCTTCTGCTGGAAGTCGGAGGCGACGAAGCCGCTCGCGCCCGCGCCGTAGACGTCGATCCGGCCGGCGCCGACGATCGCCTCGACGACCTGCTCGCAGACCGCCGGGTCGAGCTGCTCCGCCGTCTCCTCCACCGCCCGGGCGTCGTTGAACGAGATGGTCGCGATGATCTGGGCCAGGTCGGCGCCGGGCGGGATGTCGCCGCCGACCACCCGGGCGTCCGGCGGCTCGACCCGGCGGGCGGCCTCGGCGGCGAGCCGGATCCGCAGCTGGGGGTAGCCCGCCATGCCGACCGAGCGGCAGAACCGGATGACCGTCGCCTCCGATGTCTCGGCGGCGGTGGCGAGGTCGGTGATGGTGCGCCGGGCGGCGTCCGCCGGATCGGCGACGACCAGCCGGGCCACCCGCTGCTCGGCGGGCGACAGCGAGGGGAGCAGCCCACTGATGTGGACGATCAGCCCACCAGGCTCGTGACTCGCAGAAATCTTCGGACTATTCGCCACGGATGAAACTTACTTTCATGAGGCGTGAGCGTCAACCGTGTCTCCGCGTATCGGGAAAAAGTACTCCGGCCGTTCACAATCGTCGCCAGCAGAGTGCCATTTCCGCAGCGTCCGCCGCCTCCTCCGGGGGGCTCCGGCCTCCTGCCGGACGGCGTCGGCGGCCCGCCGTCCGGCCGGGGTCCACGCGCCGGGCGCCGGCCCGCTAACTTGTCGGGCATGGCGGATCGCAGTGTGCTGGTCACCGGAGGCACCGGCGGGCTCGGCGGGGCGGTCACCGCCGCCTTCCTGGCGGCGGGATGGCGGGTGGTCGTACCAGCGCGGGAGGAGCCGGCCCCGGCGGAGCCGGCGCGGCCGGGCCTGGTCCGGCTGGCCGCGGACCTGCTGGACCCGGCCGACGCCACGCGGGCGGTGGAGATCGCGGCCGGGGAGCCGGCCGCGCCGCTGCGCGCGGTGGTCAACCTCGTCGGCGGGTACGCCAGCGGCGGGCTGGTGCACGAGACCCCGGTCGAGGAGTTCGAGCGGATGCTGACGCTCAACCTGCGGCCGACGTACCTCGTCACCTCGGCCGCCCTGCCCCGGCTGGTGGCGGCCGGCGGCGGCGCGGTGGTCTGCGTCTCCGCCCGCGCGGCGCTGGCCCCCTTCCCCGGCGCGGCCGGGTACGCGACGGCCAAGGCCGCCGTGCTGGCCTTCGCCAACGCGGTGGCGGTGGAGTACCGGCAGCGGGGCGTGCGCTGCAACACCGTGCTGCCCAGCGTGATCGACACCCCCACCAACCGGGCCGCCCAGCCGGGCGCCGACCACCGCCGCTGGGTCTCCCCCGCCGAGATCGCGCCGGTGGTCCGCTTCCTGGCCAGCGACGAGTCCGCGCCGACCAGCGGCGCGAGCGTCCCGGTCTACGGGCGGGCCTGAGCCCAGGCGAGCCATCTGCGGGGCGCCGGGGCCGGCGGGTCGGCCCGGCGCTCTTCCGCGGCCGGCCCGCCGACCGGGGACGGGTCCTCGGCCGGCAGCCACTCGGCCAGGTGTGCCTGGATCTGCCGGGACACCTCCTCCGGCGACCGGCCGGCGTCCACCACGACGAAGCTGGGGTACTCGGGCAGGGTGCGGTAGGCCGTGTCCGCGGCCGTCAGCCAGCCCATGGTCTCGTGGTCCTCGCCGCGCCGCTCGATGCGCCGGTACGCCTCGGCCGGGTCGACGGTGAGCAGGAAGACGACCTGCGGGGTCGGGAACACGCGGTAGCCGGCCCGGGCCAGCCGCTCCCAGCGCTGCCCGCCATGCGCCCGGATGCTGGCGTACTGGCAGGCCGAGTAGCGGTCCATGACGGCAGTCCGCCCGGTGACCAGGCAGCTCAGCAGGGCCGCCGCGATGGCCAGCCAGCGCAGCACGGACTCCACGGCGAGCAGACCCCGCCGGCCGACCAGCCGTTCGGCGTCCGGGCGGCCGAGCCGCTGCGCGAGCCGGCCGAGCCAGCGCCGGCCGCCCGCGTTGCGGTGGTAGGTCGCCGGCCGACCGGCGGCGGTGAGCGCGTCCGCGAGCCGGTGCGCCTGGGTGGTCTTGCCCGAGCCGTCGATGCCGATCAGGGCGACGGCGCGCAGTCGGGCCTTGCCGCGCCGCACCCCCAGTGATCTGGCCACCCTTGACAGGCTATCGGAGCCGCGCTCGCGTCCCGGCGTTTTGTCCCGCCCCCGTTCCGTACGTCCCCGAGCGGGGCAGGCGTAGGTGTGGGCGAGCGGAATGCCGGGTACGCAATTTCAATCCGCCTGTCCACCCCTCACGACCGACGGGAGATCCAGATGGCCGAGCGCGGGGACGAGACCCTGGTGCACACGTTGAAGAAGGTCGCCGCCGTGCTCAAGCAGTCCGAGATCCCGTTCGCGCTCGGCGGCAGCTTCGCCGTGTACGCCCACGGCGGGCACTCCAGCGAGCACGACGTCGACTTCCTGATCCGGGAGCAGGACGTCGACCGGGCGCTGGAGGCTCTGGTCGAGGCTGGCTTCACCGCGGAGCGCCCGCCGGAGGATTGGCTGGTGAAGGTCTACGACGACGGCCGGATGGTGGACCTGATCCACCGCCCGATCGAGACCCCGGTGACCGAGGAGACCTTCGCCGACACGATCATGCGCCCGGTCGACGCGATCCACATGCCCGTGCTCTCGGCCTCCCAGCTCATGGTGCACAAGCTGCTCAGCTTCTCGCAGCACTACTGCGACTTCGCCCGCGCGCTGCCGCTGGCCCGGTCGCTGCGGGAACAGATCGACTGGGAACGGGTACGGAAGGAGACGCAGCACTCGCCGTACGCGGAGGCGTTCCTGGTGCTGCTCGACCGGCTGGACGTGGTGCCGCACTCCGGCGCCACCGAGGGGAGGGAGACCCCGTGAACGAGCACCGCAAGCGCGCCGCCGGCCCGCCCGACGAGTACGTCGAGGCCGAGATCCACCGGCTGCTGACCGAGGACCCGGACGTCGCCGAGCAGGGGATCACGGTGGTCCGCCGGGAGCGTGGGCTCGTCCTCTACGGCGAGGTGGAGAGCCCGCACCGGCGCGAGGAGATCCTGCGCCGGGTGGCCGAGCGCTTCCCGGACGTGCCGATCAGCAGCGACATCGGGGTGATCCGGACGCAGGCGCCCACACAGATCGAGCAACTGCCGTGAGGGAGGTCGAGTGGTGATCCGGATCGCCGCGGTCGGCGACGTGCACATGGACGAGGACGTGGTCGGCCGGTTCCGGCCCGCTCTGGAGGAACTGCCGGACTGCGCCGACGCGCTGCTGCTCGCCGGCGACCTGACCCGGCACGGCACGGAGTCCGAGGCGCGTTGCGTGGCCCGCGAGTTCGGCGGGCTGGGCGTGCCGGTGGTGACCGTGCTCGGCAACCACGACCACCAGTGCGACCAGGTGCCCCAGGTGGTCAAGGTCCTCAGCGACGCCGGCATCCGGGTGCTGGAGGGTGAGGGGATCGTCCTGGAGTGCGCCGGGGGGCGGCTCGGCGTGGCCGGGGTGAAGGGGTTCGGGGGCGGCTTCGCCGGCCGGTGCGCCAGCGACTTCGGCGAGCCCGAGATGAAGGCGTTCATCCGGACCACCCACGAGAGCGCGGAGGCGCTGGGCGCGGCGCTGCGCGGCCTGGACTGCGACCTGCTGGTCGCGCTCACCCACTACTCCCCCGTGCCGGACACCCTGGCGGGCGAGCCGCTGGAGATCTACCCGTTCCTCGGGGCGTACCAGCTGGGGCAGGCGATCGACTCCGCGCCGACGGCGCTGGCGCTGCACGGGCACGCGCACGCGGGCACCGAGCGCGGCACCACCCCGGGCGGGGTGCGGGTGCGCAACGTGGCCCACCCGGTCATCAAGCAGGCGTACAGCGTCTTCCACCTGGGCGACCACCTGGATCAGGCGGAGGTTTCCCGGATCGGGGCGTCGGGTACCTGATCCGACATGGAGCTGCTTCTCTGGATTCTCGCAGTCGTGCTCGTGGTCGCCGGCGTCCTGGCACTGTTCCGCCGGCAGATCCTGTGGGGCGTCGTCCTCATCATCGTCGGGCTGCTGGTCGGCCCGGGCGGCGTCAGCATCTTCACCTGAGATCACCCCCGCCGTTTCCCGTACCCCACCGACCCGCCGGGGTCGCCGTGACCGGGGCTCCGTCCTCCCAGACAGGAGCGCACCGGCCGGGACGACCCCGGCGTTCTGCTGCGCGGAACGCGCTACGGGCCCCGGCAGACGCCGGGGCCCGTGGCTGCTCAGCAGCGGGGGACGTTCGGGATGTAACCGTCGTAGCCGGTGTAGACGTACGCGTCCGCGATGTACTGCCCGCTGCCGATCCGGTCCCAGATCGAGCTGGTGCCGTACGTGCCGGTGACCGAGGTGCCGCTGGTCTGGCAGTAGATGGTGACCCGCGTCCCGTCGGCGACCGAGCCGACGGCCGTGTAGCCGGTGCCGGGCCCGGAGCGGACGGTCAGCGGGCTGCCGGCGGTGTTCACCGTGCCCGACCCGGTGCTGGAGGAGCAGTTGTTGTCGCTGGTGTAGGTCTTCGTGCCCCAGTACAGGGCGAGCGACCCGTTGAACCGGACCTGGATGTCGCTGCCGTTGAGCCGCTGCTCGTAGTGCAGGTGCGGCCCGGTGGAGCCGCCGGTGCTGCCGACCCAGCCGATCACCTTGCCGTAGCCCACGCTCTGGCCGACGGAGACGTTGAAGCCCTGCAGGTGGGCGTAGTAGGTGGTGTAGCCGCCGCCGTGGTCGATCCGGACGTACTTGCCGTAGCTGGTGCCACCGAGGTCGGTCACCCGGTCCACCGTGCCGGGCGCGCTGGCCACCACCGGGTCGCCCAGGTCGTCGGTGCGGTTGAAGTCGATCGCGTACGCCGGGCTGTGGTCCGAGCGGGTCTGGCCGGACCAGGACTGCCCGCAGGGGAACGGGACCTTGAAGGTCGGGGCGGCCATCGCCGGGGCCGCCGGTACCAGCATCGCCACGGCCAGCGCGCTGACCGCCGCGAGGCTCATCCACCGCTTGCGCATTCAGTACCTCCGATGTGCATATCCTTCAATTCGCTGCCCATAGGGTGACAGAAACTTGCAGCACAAGGAAGTGCCATCCGTCGATCTTTCGCCGTCGTCGCCGGGAACGTTCCTACGCGGGATCGGCAGATTTCGGGATTGTTACTTGTCCGTGTCCGATCCGGGGTGGACTGACCCGAATGCAAGCGCTTACATGTGTGGACGTCCATCGGAACCGGCGCCAGGTCCGACACGGCAGCGCCGGCTAGGTAAGGAGAACGGCATGGCGGTCTTTGCCAGACCACGCCAGGCTCTCGCGATCGCCGGCGTGCTGGGGCTGGCGCTCAGCGTCACCGCCTGTGGCACCGGCAACGACAAGAAGAGCGACAAGGCGGGCTCCGCGGAGTGCGCCGCATACGAGAAGTACCAGGGCCACGACGGCAAGAAGGTGACGATCTACTCGTCCATCCGGGACATCGAGGCCGACCGCCTCGACGAGTCCTGGAAGCAGTTCGAGGACTGCACCGGTATCGAGATCGACCACGAGGGCAGCGGTGAGTTCGAGGCCCAGCTCGGCGTCCGGGTCGACGGCGGCAACGCCCCCGACCTCGCCTTCATCCCGCAGCCGGGTCTGCTCAAGCGGTTCGTCGACTCGGGCAAGCTGAAGCCGGCCGGCGCCGACACCAAGGCGATGGCCGAGCAGAACTACTCGGCCGACTGGCTGAAGTACAGCACCGTCAACGGAGCACCGTCAACGGCCAGTTCTACGGCGCCCCGCTCGGCTCCAACGTGAAGTCCTTCGTGTGGTACTCGCCGAAGACGTTCAAGGAGAAGGGCTGGACCGTCCCCACCACCTGGGACGAGCTGATCGCCCTCAGCGACAAGATCGCGGCGAGCGGCACCAAGCCGTGGTGCGCCGGCATCGAGTCCGGTGACGCCACCGGCTGGCCGGCCACCGACTGGATCGAGGACCTGATGCTGCGGACGCAGACCCCCGAGGTCTACGACCAGTGGACCACCCACGGCGTCGCGTTCAACGACCCGAAGGTCGCCGAGGCCCTCGACAAGGCCGGCCAGATCCTCAAGAACGAGAAGTACGTCAACGGCGGCTTCGGCGGCGTGAAGAGCATCGCCACCACCTCCTTCCAGGAGGCCGGCACGCCGATCACCACCGGCAAGTGCGCCCTGCACCGCCAGGCGTCCTTCTACGCCAACCAGTGGCCGGAGGGCACCAAGGTGGCCGAGGACGGCGACGTCTTCGCGTTCTACTTCCCGGCCGTCGACCCGGCCAAGGGCAAGCCGGTGCTGGGCGGCGGCGAGTTCGTCGCGGCCTTCGCCGACCGCGCCGAGGTCCAGGCGGTGCAGACCTACCTGGCCTCCGGCGAGTACGCCAACAGCCGCGCCAAGATCGGCGACTGGGTGTCGGCGAACAAGAAGCTCGACCTGGCCAACGTGCCGAACCCGGTCGACAAGCTGTCCGTGCAGATCCTCCAGGACCCCAAGACGGTCTTCCGCTTCGACGGTTCCGACCTGATGCCGGCCGCCGTCGGCGCCGGGACGTTCTGGAAGGGCATGGTCGACTGGATCAACGGCAAGGACACCGCGACGGTGCTCCAGGGCATCGAGAGCAGCTGGCCGAAGTGACCTGAGGCGGTGGTCCGGCCCGCGGTCGCGGGCCGGACCACCGGCCGAGCCGAGACCCCGAAGGAGGGTTGATGGAGTTCGACTTCGCCGCTGAGCAGCCGAAGCTCCTCATGCTGATGTACGGGCTGATCGCGTTCGTCGCGGTGGTCGGGGGCCTGCTGCTGCTCCTCGACGCCGTGCCGGCCTGGTTCGCCCGGCGCCGCGAGGCACAGCTGGTCGCCGCATCGGCGAGCGGGGCACCGCTGCCCCGGCGTCCGAAGCCGCGGGAGGGCATGTTCGCGTTCTTCTTCCTGCTGCCGGCGGTGCTGTTGCTCCTCGTCGGCCTGGTCGTTCCGGCCATCCGCACCATGCTGTTGTCCTTCATGGACGGCAGCAGCGTGGACTGGGTCGGGTTCCGGAACTACACCTGGATGTTCTCCGATGACTCGATCGTCCGGGTGCTGATCAACACGCTGGTCTGGGTCCTCCTCGTGCCGCTGATCACCACCGCGTTCGGCCTGCTCTACGCCGTACTGGTGGACCGGGCGAGGTTCGAGTCGGTGGCCAAGTCGCTGATCTTCATGCCGATGGCGATCTCGTTCGTCGGCGCCGCGATCATCTGGAAGTTCGTGTACGCCTTCCGCGGCGACGGGCAGGAGCAGATCGGTCTGCTCAACCAGATCGTGGTGAGCCTGGGCGGGGAGCCGAAGCAGTGGCTGCTGGACCCCCCGCTGAACACCCTGCTGCTGATCGTGATCATGATCTGGATCCAGGCCGGCTTCGCCATGGTCGTGCTCTCCGCCGCGATCAAGGCCATCCCGGCCGACATCGTGGAGGCCGCCCGGCTCGACGGCGTCAGCCCGTGGCAGATGTTCTGGCAGATCACCATGCCGAGCATCCGGCCGGCGCTGATCGTCGTGGTGGTGACGCTGTCGATCGCCACGCTGAAGGTCTTCGACATCGTCCGGACCGCGACCAACGGCAACTACGACACCAGTGTGATCGCGAACGAGATGTACAACCAGGCCTTCCGGTACGGCGAGAACGGGCAGGGCTCGGCGCTGGCGGTGTTCCTGTTCGTCCTCGTGGTACCGATCGTGATCTACCAGATCCGCAACCTGCGTCAGCAGCGGGAGGGCTGAGATGACCACCGCAACGCCCACGCTCCCCGCCGGGACCCAGGCCACCGGGAAGGCCACCACCGCGGCGGGCCGCGTCCGTAGGCGGCTGAACAGCCGCACCGCCACCGTCGTCTCGATCGCGCTCGCGCTGCTCTGGACGATCCCGACCTTCGGCCTGTTCGTCTCCTCGGTCCGGCCGGAGGACCAGATCAAGACCACGGGCTGGTGGACGTTCTTCAGCGACCCGCGGTTCACGTTGGAGAACTACCAGGAGGTGCTGTTCGGCACCTCCTCGTCGTCCGGGCAGCTCGCCAGCTACTTCATCAACTCGCTGGCGATCACCATCCCGTCGGTGCTGTTCCCGCTGGCGTTCGCCTCGCTGGCCGCGTACGCGCTGGCGTGGATCAACTTCCGAGGGCGGGACTGGCTCTACATCGCGATCTTCGCGTTGCAGATCGTGCCGCTGCAGATGGCCCTGGTGCCGCTGCTGAAGTTCTTCTCCACCGGCGTCACCCTGGGCGGGGTCACCCTGATGCCCGCCTGGGACCTGGTCGACGAGCAGAAGTTCGCGCAGGTGTGGTTCGCGCACACCTGCTTCGCGCTCCCGTTCGCCGTCTTCCTGCTGCACAACTTCATCGCGCAGCTGCCGCGGGACCTGATGGAGGCGGCCCGGGTCGACGGGGCCACCCACCCGAAGATCTTCCGCACCATCGTCCTGCCGCTTGTCACCCCGGCCCTGGCGGCCTTCGGCATCTTCCAGTTCCTCTGGGTCTGGAACGACCTGCTGGTCGCGCTGATCTTCGCCGGGGGCGGCGACGAGACCGCCCCGCTCACCGTCCGGCTGGCCGAGATGGCCGGCACCCGTGGCAACGAGTGGCAGCGGCTGACCGCCGGCGCGTTCGTCTCGCTGGTCGTACCGCTGATCGTGTTCCTGTCGCTCCAGCGGTACTTCGTCCGCGGCCTGCTCGCCGGCAGCGTCAAGGGCTGAACCGGACGACCGCCGCCGCCCGTGGACGGGCGGCGGCGGTCGGGCCCGGAGCGGAACAAGCATGACGAGGATCGACGACGTCGCCCGCCTGGCCGGGGTCTCCACGGCCACCGTCTCCCGCGCGCTGCGCGGCCTGCCGACCGTCTCCGCGGCCACCCGCCGCCGGGTGCTCGCCGCCGCCGAGCAACTCCAGTACGCCGTGTCGCCGAACGCCTCGCGGCTGGCCGGCGGCCGGACCGCCACCGTGGCGGTGGTCGTCCCGCGGATCACCCGCTGGTTCTTCGGCACCGTGGTCGAGGCGGTCGAGGACACCCTGCACGAGTCGGGCTACGACCTGCTGCTCTACAACCTCGGCGGGCGGGAACACACCCGCCAGCGGGTGCTGCACACCGCCAACCTGCACAAGCGGGTCGACGCCGTCATGCTGGTCGCCACCCCGCTGCGGGCGGCCGAGCTGACGGCCCTGGCCGCGCTCGGCCTGCCCGGCGTGACCATCAGCTCCGGCAGCCAGGTGCCCGGCTGGCCCTGCGTACGCATCGACGACGTGGCCGCCGCGCGGACCGCGACGCGGCACCTGCTCGACCTGGGCCACCGCCGGATCGCCCACATCTCCGGCGACCCGGAGGACGAGCTGGCCTACACCACCCACCTGGACCGACGGCGGGGCTACCAGGAGGCGCTGCGGGCCGCGGGCATCGTCCCCGACCCCGGCCTGGACGTCGAGTCCCAGTTCACCATCGACGGCGGCAACCAGGCCACCGCCGAACTGCTGGCCCGGGGCGAGCCGCCGACGGCGATCTTCGCCGCCTGCGACGAGATGGCGATGGGCGCCATCAACGCGCTGCGCGAGGCCGGCCTGCGGGTACCGCAGGACGTCAGCGTCATCGGCGTCGACGACCACGACCTGGCCGGCGTGCTCGGGCTGAGCACGATCGCCCAGCCGGCGGCCGAGCAGGGCCGCCTGGCCGCCCGTATCCTGCTCGACCCGCTCGGCGGGCGGGAGCTGTCCCCGCTGGCCGGACGGACCCCCGCCGCGGGCGGCGACCTGGGAGCCGGGGTGGTGGTCCTGCCCACTCGGCTCGTGGTGCGGGAGTCGACCGCCCCGCCCCGGGCATACTGAGCGGTTCAACCCGTAGCGTGGCGGGCACATGACCGGGACGGCTTCGACACACGGGAGAAGACCCTGAACACCAACGCGACCCACCAGGAACGGTCCGTCGGCCCGGCCACCGGTTGGTGGACCGAGGCGGTCATCTACCAGATCTACCCCCGCTCGTTCGCCGACTCCGACGGCGACGGCCTCGGCGACCTGCCGGGCATCACGGCCCGCCTCGGCCACCTCGTCGAGCTGGGCGTGGACGCCGTCTGGCTGTCGCCGTTCTATCCGTCCCCGCAGGCCGACGCCGGGTACGACGTGGCCGACTACCGGGACGTGGACCCGCTCTTCGGGCGGCTCGCGGACGCGGACCGGCTGATCGCCGAGGCCCACGGTCGGGGGCTCAGGGTGATCGTCGACCTGGTGCCCAACCACACCTCGTCGGCGCACCGCTGGTTCCAGGCGGCCCTCGCCGCCGGCGCCGGCAGCCCCGAGCGCGCCCGGTACGTCTTCCGCGACGGCCTCGGCCCCGACGGCGACCGGCCACCGAACGACTGGCGCAGCGTCTTCGGCGGCCCGGCGTGGACCCGGGTCACCGAGCCGGACGGCCGCCCCGGGCAGTGGTACCTGCACCTGTTCGACCCGGGCCAGCCCGACCTCAACTGGGACAACCCGGAGGTCCGTGCGGAGTTCCTGGACGTGCTCCGGTTCTGGCTGGACCGCGGGGTGGACGGCTTCCGGGTGGACGTGGCGCACGGGCTGGTCAAGCAGGCCGACCTGGCGGACTGGCAGGAACCGCAGGAGATCCTCTCCGGCAACGAGGTCGACAAGCCGCGCCCGCCGATGTGGGACCAGGACGGCGTGCACGAGATCTACCGGGACTGGCGGCGGCTGCTCGACTCGTACCCCGGGGACCGCATCATGGTCGCCGAGGCGTGGGTGGAGCCCGCCGAGCGGCTGGCGCGGTACATCCGGCCGGAGGAGATGCACCAGGCGTTCAACTTCGAGTACCTGCTCGCCTCCTGGAGCGCGCCCGCCCAGTACGCCGTCATCACCCGCTCGCTGGAGGCCGCCGACGCCGTCGGCGCGCCCACCACCTGGGTGCTGTCGAACCACGACGTCGTCCGGCACGCGTCCCGGCTGGGGCTGCCCGTGGGCACGCCCCGGCCGAACGGCATCGGCATCGGCGACCCGCAGCCCGACGCCGCGCTGGGCCTGCGCCGGGCCCGGGCGGCCACGCTGCTGATGCTGGCCCTGCCCGGCTCCGCATACCTGTACCAGGGCGAGGAGCTGGGGCTGCCGGAGCACATGACGCTGCCGGACGAGGTGCGCCAGGACCCGACCTGGGAGCGCAGCGGGCACACCCAGCGTGGCCGGGACGGCTGCCGGGTGCCGATCCCGTGGGAGGCCGACGCCCCGTCGTACGGCTTCGGGCCGACCGACGCGAGCTGGCTGCCGCAGCCGCCGCTGTGGGCCGAGTACGCCCTGGACCGCCAGCGCGGGGTGCCCGGCTCGACGTACGAGCTGTACCGGAGCGCGCTGCGGCTGCGCCGCGAGCACGGGCTGGGCCGGGGTTCCCTGTACTGGCTCTCCTCGGCCGACGAGGTGCTGCACTTCCGCAACGGGCCGGTGGGCGTGCTGACGAACTTCGGCGAGGCGGCCGTGCCGCTGCCGTCCGGTGCCGAGCCGCTGCGGGCCAGCGGCCCGCTGACCGACGACGGCAGGGTCCCGACGGACGTCACGGTCTGGTACCGCTCGGCCTGACGGGGGTGCGCGAGGAGGCCCCTTCCCGACGCCCACAGCGTCGAGAGGGGGCCCTTCCCTACAGGCGGGCGGCGCGGGTGTGCAGGAGGTCGCGCACCGCCTCGATGTCCCGCGGCGAGGTGCGCGAGGCCAGCCAGTACATGACCCCGGTGGGGACGAAGAAGAGCTGGAACGCGGCCAGGCCGACGGCGTAGTTCAGCGGCGGCGGGAACGCCGCCCGCAGGGCGTGGAAGGCCACCCCGACCAGTCCGTTGCCGGCCGCCCGGCCCACCCCGTTGACCAGGTTGCCGAGGCTGTAGACCGTGCCCCGGTGCTCGGGCGGGTTGACGTCGGCGATCAGGGCGAACCAGTTCGGCGAGTTGGCCGAGGTGAGCGCGAGGGCGAGCACGGCGGTGAGCAGGCTCAGCCCGACGGTGGGCTCGGTGACCACGCTGGCCAGCACGGCGGCGACGACCGCGCCGGAGCCGGCGCCGTCGGGCACGTCGATGCGGAGGGGCACGAAGAACAGCACCAGGTAGAACGGCAGGGCCGCGAGGATGCCCACCGCCGCCACCAGCGCCCGGCCGCGCAGGGTACGCCGCTGCACGGCGTCGCCGACCAGGCCGCCCACGATGGACAGCACCCCGCCGAGCTGGAACAGGGTGGCGAACACGCTCCCCACGACGACCGCCGTGGCCGCCGAGTAGCCCTGCGCCTCGGCGCGCTGCGCGAACAGCACGGGCAACCAGACCAGCGACCCGAAGGCGGCCTGCGCGGTCAGCCCCTGCAGCACCAGCCACCGGTTGGTCCGCCGGGCGAGGATGCGCGGCAGGTCGGCGCGGGTGATCCGGTAGTCGTACTCGGCGCCGGTGGCCAGCGCGCCGGCCAACTCCGGCTCGCTCTGCCCGCGCCGGATGTCGTACGTGAACAGGTACGCGGCGGTGGCGACCAGCCCGACGGCGGTGAGCACCACGAACGGCCGCCGCCAGTCGGTGGCGCCGAGCAGCCCGCCCACGAGCGTGCCGGCCAGCGTGCCGACCCCCTGGGACAGCCCCCAGAAGCTCATCACCAGGCCCCGCCGGCGTGGCGAGATCAGGTCGGTGACCACGGAGAAGCCGACCGAGCCGACCGCGCCGAGGCCGACCGCCGCGACGAGCTGGGCGCCCAGGAACGTCGGGTAGTTCTGGGCGAGCGCGCTGCCGCCGGTGCCGGCCGCCCAGATCAGGGTGCCGACCATCAGCAGCGGCTTGCGGTCGGTCCGGTCCCCGACGTACGCCCAGCCGACCGCGGCCACGGCGCTGACCAGGAAACCGACCGCGGTGACGAGACCGAGCAGGCGCTGCGGCACGGCGAGCGCCCCGGAGATCGGGCCGTACAGCGGCGGGACGAGGCCGATCGCCACGTTGTCCAGCGAGGCGAGCACCACGAAGACCACCACGCTGTAGTACCGGTGCGCCGGGCCGCCGCCGCGGACCGGCCGCGGCCCGCTCCTGGTCGAGGTCATGCCGGGCAGCCAACCAAACGCGGATAACGACCCGGTGACGGCCGCGGCGCAGGCCGGCCCGGCTTCAGAGGTAACCGCCGATCTCCACCGGGACGGCCGGCCCGACCGGGGCGCCGGCGCGCAGCGCGTACAGCTCGGCCAGGGTCGCCCCCGCGGGCGGCACCCCGGCCGTGGTCCCCAGCCAGTCGGTGGCCTCCCCGTACGACAGCGGGCCCACCTCGATCCGGGCCAGGCACCGGCCGGGGCGTACCACCGCCGGGTGCAGCCGGGACAGGTCCTCGTTGGTGGTGATCGCGACCAGCACCTCCTTGCCCTGGCCGAGCAGGCCGTCGGTCAGGTTGAGCAGCCGGGACAGGGCCTGCCCGGCGGCCTGCTTCGCCTCACCGCGGATCAGCTCGTCGCAGTCCTCCAGGACCAGCAGCCGCCACCGGTGGCCGGCGCCGCCCTCGTCGTCGTCCTCGTCCTCCCCGACGGCCACCTCCGACAGGTACGCCGCGTCGGCGAAGAGCACGTCGGGGTCGAGCACGCAGTCGACCTGGCACCACCGCCGCCACTGCCGGCTCAGCGCCCGCAGCACAGTGGTCTTGCCCGTGCCCGGCGCGCCGTGCAGCAGCACCAGCCGCCCGGTGACGGTCTGCGGGGTGACCGCCATCAGCGCGTCCAGCGCGGTCCGCGCGCTCGCGGTGTAGTTGCCCCGGATCTGCGACCACTCCGGGGCGGCGATCGAGCGCGGGTCGCGCTGGGCGCCACGGCGGGGGTTGTGGTGCCAGAAGCCGATCCGGCCGGTGTCCGGGTCCTCCGGCTCGCCCGCGCCCTCGACGATCTGGGCGAGGGCGGCCTGCCCGACCTCGTCGCCGACCGCGGTGACGGTCACCTCGGCGCCCCGGCCCTTCCAGGTGACCACCCGGGCCGTCCAGCCGTCGCCGGCGAGCAGGCGGGAGGTCTGCCGGGGCTCGACGGCCGTGCGCAGCAGGCGTCCGCCCGCCGCCGTGAGCGTGGCCTCGGGGCGGACCCGGGACAGCCGTACGGTGTGTGACCAGGGGTGCCGGCCGGTGACGAAGTCCGCCAACGCCAGCGCGTCGATCACGTCGCACGGGGTGTCGGCGTCGTCGTACTGGAGGACGGACGGCAGGTCGTGGGTGTCGTCGGCAGGGGTGGCGCGCATCAGTCGATGATCGCAGTGGGAGCGCCCGCGTACAGCCCCCCTCCCGTCCCCCCCCGAAGGGCTGTTTCCCGGGCGGCCGCTACGCCCCCGCCGCGTCGGCGCGGTCGAGGACGCGGTCGCGCGCCGCGGCGTACCGCTCCCGGACGGCGGGGACGGGCTCGGCGGCGTACTCCCGGGTGCCCGCCGGGGACCACTCGGGCGGGGCCGCACCGCCCAGGGCAACCCACGCGGCCTGGCGGGCGGCCCCGTCGGCCACGTACTCGCCGGGCGGCGGGACGACGACCGGGCAGCCGAACACCTGCGGCGCGATCCGGCGCACGGCGGCCGAGCGCGCCCCGCCGCCGACCAGGATCACCCGGTCGGCCCGGGCGCCCTGCGCGGCGAGCGCGTCGAGGCCGTCGGCGAGCGCGCAGAGCATCCCCTCGACCGCCGCCCGGGCCAGGTGGGCGGGGGTCGAGGTGCGCAGGGTCAGCCCGTGCACCGCCCCGGTGGCCGACGGCCGGTTCGGGGTCCGCTCGCCCTCCAGGTAGGGGACCATGACCAGCCCGTCCGCGCCCGGCGGTGCGGACAGCGCCAGGTCGGACAGGCCGTCCAGGCCCACCCCGAGCAGCGCGGCGGCGGCGTCGAGCACCCGGGCCGCGTTGAGCGTGCAGACCAGCGGCAGGTACCGGCCGGTGGCGTCGGCGAACCCGGCGACCGCGCCGCCCGGGTCGGCCGCCGGGACGTCGGCGACGCTGAAGACGGTGCCGGACGTGCCGATCGAGACGACGACGTCGCCGGGCCGGGCGCCCACGCCGAGCGCGGCGGCGGCGTTGTCCCCGGCCCCGGGGCCGAGCGCCGCACCGGCCGGCTGGCCGGGCGCGGCCGGGTGCAGGACGCCCGCCCGGTCCGCCGGCCCGAGCACCGCCGGTACGCCCACCCGCCGGCCGAAGGCGCGTTCGAGCAGGTCGAGGCGGTACTTCCCGGTGGCCGGGGACCAGTAGCCGGTGCCGCTGGCGTCGCTGCGGTCGGTGCGCAGCGCGTCCAGCCCCGGCGCGCCCGCCAGCCGCCAGGTCAGCCAGTCGTGCGGCAGGCAGACCGCGGCGACCCGGTCGGCGTTCGCCGGCTCGTGCCGGGCCAGCCAGCGCAGCTTGGTGGCGGTGAAGCTGGCCACCGGCACGCTGCCCACCGCCTCGGCCCAGAACCGCCGGCCCGCCTCGCCCCCGCCGGCCTCCGCGATCAGGTCGTCGGCCGCCCCGGCCGACCGGGTGTCGTTCCACAGCAGCGCCGGGCGCACCACCCGGCCCGCCTCGTCGAGGCAGACCATGCCGTGCTGCTGACCGGCGACCGAGACGGCGGCGACGTCGGCCAGCCCGCCGGCCGCCCCGGTGGCCGCCTCCAGGGCGGTCCACCAGGCCGCCGGGTCGACCTCGGTGCCGTCGGGGTGCGGGGCGCGGCCCTCGCGGACCAGCGCGCCGGTCTCCGCGTCGCGGATCACCAGCTTGCAGGACTGGGTGGACGAGTCGAACCCGGCGACCAGGGGCATGGCGGCGGCCTTCAGCGGGCGCCGAGCAGGTGCTCGACGGCCAGCTGGTTGAGCCGGACGAAGCCGAAGCCCCGCGCGCCGGCCGCGTCCGGGTCGAAGTCCTCGAAGGCGGACCGGTCGGCAAGCAGGTCGGCGTAGCCCTCCCCGGCGCCCAGGGTCGGGGTGGCCAGCTCGGTCACCCTGCTCGCGGCCAACGCCTCGGCCACCTCCGGGTCGGCCCGGAACGCCGCGGCCCGCTCCTTGAGCAGCAGGTACGTCCGCATGTTCGCCTCCGCCGACGCCCACACCCCGGCGACGTCCTCGGTGCGGGACGGCTTGTAGTCGAAGTGCCGGGGGCCCTCGTACGCCGGGCCGCCGTCGGGGCCGCCGTGCTCCAGCAGGTCGACCAGGGCGAACGCGTTGAGCAGGTCGCCGTGGCCGAAGACCAGGTCCTGGTCGTACTTGATCCCCCGCTGGCCGTTGAGGTCGAGGTGGAACAGCTTGCCGTGCCAGAGCGCCTGGGCGATGCCGTGGGCGTAGTTGAGCCCGGCCATCTGCTCGTGGCCGACCTCGGGGTTGAGCCCGACCAGCTCGGGGTGGGCGAGGCTGGAGATGAACGCCAGGGCGTGCCCGACGGTGGGCAGCAGGATGTCGCCGCGCGGCTCGTTCGGCTTCGGCTCGATGGCGAAGCGCAGGTCGTAGCCGCGGTCGAGCACGTACTGGCAGAGCACGTCGACGGCCTCGCGGTAGCGCTCCAGGGCCGCGCGGACGTCCTTGGCCACGTCGTACTCGGTGCCCTCCCGGCCGCCCCACATCACGAAGGTGCGGGCGCCCAGCTCGGCGGCGAGGTCGACGTTGCGCAGCACCTTGCGCAGCGCGTACCGCCGGACGTCGCGGTCGTTGCTGGTGAAGCCGCCGTCCTTGAACACGGGGTGGGTGAACAGGTTGGTGGTGACCATCGGCACCACCAGGCCGGTCTCGTCGAGCGCCTTGCGGAACCGGGTCAGCCGGGCGTCGCGGGTCGCCGCGTCGGCGCCGAACGGGATCAGGTCGTCGTCGTGGAACGTGATCCCGTACGCGCCCAGCTCGGCGAGCCGGTGCACCGCCTCGACCGCGTCCAGCTCGGGGCGGGTGGCGTCACCGAACGGGTCGCGGGCCTGCCAGCCCACCGTCCAGAGGCCGAAGGAGAACTTGTCGGCGGGAGTGGGACGGGGTGCCATGGCAGACCTCCGGAGCTATTTGTTCAGTGGTTGAATTATTTGGCCGGGCTGTGGCAGTGTCAAGGGGTGACCCGCCCCGCCACCCCGACCTCGGCCGTCCGCCAGGGCAGCCTGCGCGAGCTGAACCTCGCCGTGGTGCTCGGCCGGATCGCCGTCGCGCCGCGTCCGCCGTCGCGGGCCGACGTGGCCGCCGCGACCGGCCTGACCCGGGCCACCGTCTCCGCCGTGGTCGACGACCTCATCTCCGGCCGGCTGGTGACCGAGTCGGACCCGGCGCCCCGCACCAGGGCCGGCCGGCCCGCGCGGGGCCTGGTGCTGGCCGACAACGGGCCGGCCGGGCTGGGCCTGGAGGTCAACGTCGACTACCTGGCCGCCTGCGTGGTCGATTTGGCCGGCCGGGTCCGGCACCACACCGTGCGCCGCGCCGACCTGCGCCCGGCCTCCCCCGCCGACGCCCTGACCCGGCTCGCCCGGCTGGCCGCCGCGGCCCGGGCCGACGCCGAGCGGCAGGGCCTCACGCTCGCCGGGGCCGCCCTCGCGGTGCCCGGCCTGGTCGACGCCGCCGGGCTGGTCCGGCTCGCCCCGAACCTCGGCTGGCGGGACGTCGCCGTCCCCGAACTGCTGGCCGGGCACCCGCCGCTGGTCGAACCGGTCCCCGGCGTTCCGCCCCTGGTGGTCGAGAACGAGGCCAACCTGGCCGCCCTGGGCGAGCTGCACGCCGCCCCGGACGGGCCGACCAGCTTCCTGCACGTCTCCGGCGAGGTGGGCATCGGCGCCGGGATCGTGCTCGACGGGGCCCTGTTCCGGGGCGTACGGGGGTGGAGCGGCGAGATCGGCCACCTGCCCGTCGAACCCGAGGGGCGGCCCTGCCGCTGCGGCGGCCGGGGCTGCCTGGAGCAGTACGCCGGCCAGGAGGCCGTCCTCGCCGCCGCCGGGCTGGCCGGCGTGGACCTGCCCGCCGACACCGCCGCCGCCCGGCTGGCCGACCTGGCCGCCGCCGACGACCCCGCCGCCCGGGCCGCCCTCGCCGAGGCGGGACGGGCGCTCGGGGTGGCCGTCGCGGGCGTGGTGAACCTGCTGGACCTGGACACCGTGGTCCTCGGCGGCGGGTACGCCCTGCTCGCCCCGTGGCTGCGGCCGCCCGTGCTGGCCGAGGTCTCCCAGCGGGTGCTGACCGCCGCCTGGTCGCCGGTGACCGTACGGCCCTCGGCGCTCGGCCCGGAGGCCGCCGTCGTCGGCGCCGCCGGCTCGGTCGTCCGGCGCATCGTCGCCGACCCGGTCGGCTGGCTCGGCCGCGCCGGCTGACCCCCGCCACGGGTCCGGGCCGCGGGCGGGGCGGGCCGACGGGTTACCTTCACCGGCGGCTGTGGAGCTGCCCCGGTTATGCGCCCGCCCCCGCCCATCGCCGAGTTGCGGTCTCGGCAGCGCCTGGGGTGGCGGTCGCGTCACCTGGCCGCACCGCCCGCCCCGGATGTGCGGGCAGCTCCACAGGCGCCCCGAGCGGGTCCACCGCCAGGCGCCCCGAGCCGGTCCACCGCCAGGCGCCCCGAGCGGTCCGCGGCCAGGCCCCCGCAGCGGGCCCACGCCAGGGGGCGGAGCGTCACCGGCCGGGCCGGGTGCGCGTCAGGCCGTACGCCCCATCGAGGGCTCGCCGCCCGGCCAGCCGCCGCCGGCCGGCTCACCGGACCAGCCCGGACCCGCGTCGGTCGCCCGGACGCGCGGCGCGCCCCCGGCGGGCCAGCCGGATTCCCCCGCCGCCCAGCCGCCGGTCTCTGCCACCCACCGGTCCGGCCGGGCCTCCGCCGGTAGCTCCGGCTCCGGCGGGTGCCGGAGCCGGGCCACCTCGTCGAACTCCCGCATGCCCGCGAGCAGGGCCGCCCGACCCTCGGGGGTCATGCCGGCCAGGATCGCGGCCAGCCGCTGCCGGCGGTCGGCGCGCAGCTCGGCCAGGAGTCGTTCGGCCTCCGACGTCAGGTGCAGGGAGATCTCGCGCCGGTCCGAGCGGCCCGGCTCACGCTCCAGCATCCCCGCCGCCACCAGCCGGTCGCACAAGCGGCTGGCCGAGGAGAGCAGCATGTCCAGCAGCGTCGCCAGCCGGCGCAGGTTGATCCCGTCGTGCTGCTCGACCATCATCACCGCGCGCAGCTGCGCCCCGGATAGCCGGCTGGTGGTCCGCTCGCGCGCCGCCTCGAAGACCGTGAGCAGGGCACCGGCCGCCGTTTCCAGGGCGGCGGCCATACTCGCTTCTGGTCCACGTGGACCGTGTTCTTCGGCCATGGTGGCCACGAGACTACCCGGCGTCGGGGTTGGCCGGCCCGTCCGAACGAAGGAGAGACGATGAGCGGTGTGGCAGACCGGGTCCGCCGGGCGCTCGCCGACGCGCCCGCCGACCTGCTGGTCGACCACGTCACCGCGGAACTCGAGGCGTCGTACGCGATCACGGACGTCGAACTCCTTCAGGTCGACTACCGACTCTCGGCGCTGCTGCCGCTCACCCAGGGTGAGCCGGTGACCGACCCGGGGCACCCCGCGTGGCGGTGCTTCGACCACCAGGAGCCGGTCGTCGCCGGCGACGCCGGCTACCTGCCGGTCGGCATGCGGGGCGAGCGGCGCGGGGTGCTGCGGGTGGCACCCGTACCGGACGATCCGGCCGCCGTCGGCGAGCTGCTCGGCGTCGCCACCGCCCTCGGCCACGAGCTGACCGCGGTGAACGACACCACCGACCGCTACCGGACCGCCCGGCGCAGCCGGCGGCTCACCCTGGCCGCCGAGATGCAGTGGGACCTGCTGCCCGGGCGGAGCCGGGTACGCCCCTCGTTCAGCCTGGCCGGACAGCTCGAACCGGCGTACGCCGTGCGGGGCGACAGCTTCGACTGGTCCGACGACGGGCACCGGCTGTGGCTGTCGGTCATCAACGGCACGGGCGAGGGGGTCGCCGCCGCCATGCTGACCGCGCTGGCCACCCACGCTCTGCGCAACGCCCGGCGGGCCGGGATTCCCCTGGCCGACCAGGCCGCCCTCGCCGACCAGGCGGTGTACGCCGCGCACCGCGGCGCGCAGCACGTCTCGGCCCTGCTGCTGGAGCTGGACCTCGCCAGCGGGGTGACGACGGTGATCGACGCCGGCTCGCCCCACCTGGTGCTGCTGCGCGGGGGACGGGTGGTCGAGCAGCCCCTGGAGGCGCAGTTCCCGCTCGGCATGTTCGACGGCACGGACTACCGCGGGCAGCGGTTCACGCTCCGCCGCGACGACCGGCTGTTCGTGGTCAGCGACGGCGTCGCCGAGGCGACCGGCGGGAACGTCCGGTACGGCGAGCACGCGCTGACCCGGTTCCTGCGCCGGACGGGGTCCATGGAGCCGTTGGAGGCGGTCCGGTCCCTGATCGGCGAGCTGCGGGCGTTCGTGGCCGGCGACCTGGTCGACGACGCGGTGGTCGTCTGCCTCGACTGGACCGGCCCCCAACCCTGACCGGGCCGCACCGGTCGCCCGCCCCCGCGCAGGCGAGGCGCCGCGGTCAGTACGCGCCCCGGCTGCGCACCACGGCGCCGAAGGTCTTCCACAGGATGGTCAGGTCGGCGGCGAGCGACCAGTTCTCCACGTAGTACAGGTCGAGCCGGATGCCGTCCTCCCAGCTCAGGTCGGACCGGCCGCTGACCTGCCACAGGCCGGTCATGCCGGGCTTGACCAGCAGCCGGCGGGCGACGTCGCCGTCGTAGCGGGCCACCTCGGAGGGCAGCGGCGGGCGCGGGCCGACCAGGCTCATCTGGCCCAGCAGCACGTTCACCAGCTGGGGCAGCTCGTCCAGCGACCACTTGCGCAGCACCCGGCCCACCCGGGTCACCCGCGGGTCGTCGCGCATCTTGAACATCAGGCCGTCGGTCTCGTTGCGGGCGGCCAGCTCGGCCAGCAGCGCGTCGGCGTTGACGACCATGGTGCGGAACTTGAACACGCCGAACTCCCGGCCGCCCTGACCGACCCGGGTCTGGCGGAACAGCACCGGCCCCCGGCTGTCGAGCTTGACGGCCAGCGCGATGGCCACCAGCAGCGGCGACGCCAGGGCCAGGGCCACCGACGCGACGGCCCGGTCGACGAAGCCCTTGACGAGTTTGCGGGCGCCCCGGAACTCGGGCGCCTCGACGTGGATGAGCGGCAGGCCGGCGACGGGCCGGGTGTGGATGCGGGGGCCGGCCACGTCGGTCAGCGCGGGCGCGACGACCAGGTCGACGCCGGTGCCCTCCAGTTGCCAGCCGAGCCGCCGCAGCCGGGTCGCGGTCAGCTCGCCGGAGGCCGTGACCGCCACCGTGTCCGCGCCGATCGCGGTGGCCGCCTCGGGGATGCCCCGGAACGACCCGACGACCGGCACGTCGCCCAGCCGCTGCGGCACCGGCGCCAGCAGCGCGTCCGGTATGCACGCGCCCACGACGTGGTAGCCGGCGTACGGCTCCCGGCGCAGCTGGTGCACCAGCTCCAGCACGTGCGCCGTGTCGCCGACGACCAGGACCCGGCGCGACCACCCGCGGCCCTGCGACCGGGCCCGGTGCAGCCGCTTGCGGGCCGCGAACCGGGCCACCTCCAGCCCCAGCGTGCCGACCGCGAACGAGATCGCCAGGAAACCCCGGGAGACGCCGACGTCGGCGATGTACCCGGCGATGGCGGTGCCGCCGGCGAGCCGGAGGCTGGCCGCGCTCACCCGCCGGTACTCCTCGGCGCCATAGCCGAGCACCCGGTCGTCGTAGCAGCGCAGCACCTTCAGCGAGAGCAGCCAGGTGACCACCAGCGCGGGGGCCACGAGGACGTACGGGATCTCCGAGCCGACCGGCTCGTCGTCGCCGAAGCGGGTCACGTAGCCGACGAGCACCGCCACGGCCAGCACGGCCGTGTCCAGGACCACCAGCATGCGGACGTACGCCCGCTCGTCGACGCGGGCCACCGGCCCCGGTCGGTCAGCACCAGGCCGTGACGGCGTACTGGTGGGGGTCAACAGCGTCGCCGACGTCACCGGCCCTCCCCATCCTGCTGAGGACGGCCCCGGTCGATGGCCGGCCCTCTGAACGGAACCGGCGGCGCCGGAGCACCCCGACATCTTGTCCCAAGAACGTGTCCGCCGACCGTTTCGGACAGATTGCCGTCAGTTCCCTGGACCCGGCGTCCCGAGGGAACCCGTCCGCGTGCCGGCTCCCCGGCGCGACGGGTCTGCCGGCCACGAGTATGACTCAGCGCGGCGCGTTCGGGCGCAGTGCGATCGCACTGAGGAAGATGTCGCCGATCTTCGTGGGGTCCTCGCCGTCGGCGTCGTCGTTCTTGCCGTCGGTGAACAGCACCACCGAGTTGACCCGGCCGGGCTCCCAGTCGTTCTGGACCTCCTGGTACGCGGCCAGCATCGTGTCGTACAGGCCGGTGTCGCCGGCCGACGGCCGGATCGCGGCAAGCCCCTGGTCCAGCAGCCGTCGGTGGCCGCGCCTGGCCGCCGCCACGGTGACCTGCTCGCGGCTGGCGTTGCCGGCGCCCGGCACCGGCTGCTTCATCGAGCCGGAGACGTCGATGACGGCGAGCATCCGGCCGGACTGGGTGGCGATCGACCAGCCGGAGACCGCCCGCTCGATCGCGGCCGGGTCCAGCCCACCCGCCCCGCTGCCGCCCGCCGCCGGCGTGGCGGCGTCGCCGGCGGCCGGACCGGGCGCCCCCTGCGGCGCCTCGAAGCCGTCGCCCCAGCTGCCGTCCGGCGCGCGCAGCGACAGCAGCCCGGACAGGCCGGCCGCGTCCCGGGTCGGCTCGACGATCCCGGCGCGCAACGGCTTGCTGTTGTTCACCTCGCGCAGCAGGTCCGTCACTTCCAGTTACCGGTCGGCTCCGGCGGTGTGGCGGGCGCGGCCCCGACCAGCATCGGCGCGGGCGCCCCTCACGGCCGCACGCACGTCGGGCTGGGCACCGCGACGGGCTCGCCGACCGGCGTGGGGACGCCCGTGGCGGCGTCCACCCGGAGCACCCGGATCATGTCGGCGCGCTCGTCGGCGACGTAGAGGTGCTCCCCCGCCAGGGCGAAGTGCCGCGGCCACCCCCCGCCGGTCTCCACCTCGGCGACCAGCTCCGGCAGCTCGCCGTCGAGGGCGAACACCGACACCGTGCCGACGCCCCGGTTGGCCACGTAGAGGAAGCGGCCGTCCGGCCCGACCGCGATCTCGGAGGGCTGGACGTGCCCGGCCCGGCCGCTGGCGTCCACCCTGCCCCGCTGGTGCAGCGCCCCGTCCGGGGTCAGGTCGTACGCGGTGACCGTGCCGTCCAGCTCGCCGACCACCCAGCAGCGCCGCCCGTCGGGGTGCCGGGCCAGGTGGCGCGGGCCGCTGCCGGCCACGGCGCGTACCCGAGGCGCCCGGGGCACCAGCCGGCCGGACGGCGCGTCGAGGTCGTACCGGTACACCGAGTCGGTGCCGAGGTCGACGGCGAACAGCGGCCCGGCGTCCGGTGCCGGGTCGACCATGTGGGCGTGCGCCCGGCCCTGGCGCTCCGGGTCGGGCCCGCGCCCCTCGTGCACCACCAGGTCGCTGCGGTCCCCCGGGACGCCCTCCGGGTCGAGCGGGAGGACCGTCACGCTCCCACCGCCGTAGTTCGCGACGACGAGGTGCCCGCCATCCGGAGTGACCGCCAGGTGGCAGGGCTCCGCACCGCCCGTGGCCCGTACGCCCAGCGGGGTCAGGGCGCCGTCCGGCCCGACCCGGAACGCGCTGACCTGCCCCTCGGGCAGCTCGTTGACGGCGTACAGGACCGGCAGCGCGGGGTGCCGGGCCAGGAAGGACGGCGACGGGGTGACCGCCACGGTGCCGAGCGGAGTCAGCGCGCCGGTCGCCGGGTCGCGCCGGGCGGCGACGATGCCCTCGCCCCGCCCGCCGCTGGCCGCCGTGTACCCCCCGATGTGGACGATCGCCTGCTGCCCGGTCACCCGAACCACCTTTCGCCGGTCTTCCGTCGATCCAACCAGAGGTGTACCCGCCAGCCGGCCCGCCAGCCGTGATTCCGCCGGATCCGCCGGGCGGCGGCCGGGCCGACCCCCCGGGTCGCGCCCCGCCGGTGGCGGGGCGCGACCGCCTGGCCCGGGCGACGTCGCGGGGCGGCTCAGGCCGCCGGCACCGGCTCGCCGCGCTGCCGGGCGACGTGCTCCACCAGGGAGATCAGCACCAGCTTGCAGGACTGGCGGTCCCGGGCGTCGCAGAACACCAGCGGCACGTCCGGGTCCAGGTCGAGGGCGTTGCGTACGGCGTCCAGGCTGAACCGCCGGCTGCCGTCGAAGCAGTTGACCCCGACCACGAACGGGATGCCCCGCTGCTCGAAGTAGTCGATGGACGGGAAGCAGTCCGCCAGGCGCCGGGTGTCGGCGAGCACCACCGCCCCGAGCGCGCCGAAGGCCAACTCGTCCCAGAGGAACCAGAACCGGTCCTGCCCGGGGGTGCCGAACAGGTAGACCTGCAGGTCCTCGTTGATGGTGATCCGGCCGAAGTCCATCGCCACGGTCGTGGTGGACTTCCCCTCCACACCGGAGACGTCGTCGATGTCGATACCGGCCCCGGTGAGGACCTCCTCGGTCTGCAGTGGCCGGACCTCACTCAACGCGCTCACCAGTGTCGTCTTGCCCGCGCCGAAGCCCCCGGCGATGAGGATCTTCAGTGCCAGCGGGATCCGCGGCCCGGATCCGTCACGGTCATAGCGCACGGAGTCCATTGACCACCGCCTTGAGGATGTTGTCGTCGGGTAGGAACGCGGCGCCCGCCTGCCGCTGGTGCACGGTGACCAGGCCGCGGGCGAGCAGGTCGCCGACCAGCACCCGGACCACGCACACGGCGAGGTCCAGCTCGACGGCCAGCTCGGCGACCGGGACCGGCCGTCGGGTCAGCTCGACCAGGCGCCGATGCTCCGGGTGCAGTTGCGGGTGGGCGGACGGGTCGGCGCCCCGGGCCGCCAGCACGAACGCCACCAGGTCGAGCCCGACCGTCGGCCGGACGCGGCCGCCGGTCAGGGTGTACGGGCGGACCACCGGGCCCGCGTCGGCGTCCAGCCACTCGTGCTGTCGTGCCGGGAACTCAGCCCACATCGTGGGCACCCGAGCGGGTCCGGGGCGGGGCCGTGAGGTACTCGCCCACCCGGATCACCAGCCTCGCCATCTCGTACGCCACCAGGCCGATGTCGGCGTCGGCCTCGCAGACCACCGCCAGGCAGGCGCCCTTCCCGGCCGCGGTGACGAACAGGTACGCGGACTCCATCTCCACCACCGTCTGCCGGACGCCACCTCCGGCGACGTGGCGGCTGGCGCCCTTGGCCAGGCTGGAGAACCCGGAGGCCAGGGCACAGAGGTGCTCGGCGTCGGCGCGGTCCAGGCCGGCGGAGGAGCCGAGCGGCAGCCCGTCCGCCGACAGCACCACCGCCTGGCGGGCGGCCGGCACCCGTCCCACCAGGTCGTCGAGCAACCAGTCGAGATCCACGTTCGGCTTTGTCGTCTGCACCACTAGGCGTCCCTCTCAGTTGCGGTCGGGGATTGCGGCAGCGCCGCCGGAGCGGGCGGCGCGGCAGAAGCAGGGTCGGCGGTCGCCGGACCGGGCACGGTGCCGTCGCGCCGGCCGCGGGCGGTGCCGGCCTGCAGCGCGGACATCAGGCGCCGGGCCTCCTCGGGGGCGCGCGGCGCCGGGGCGTCGGGGTCGGCCGGTCGGGGATGCACGGCGGGACCGCGCTGGCGCACCCGGCGGGGCAGGCCGTCACCGCCGGCGGTCGGATCCGCCGGCACGGAGCGGCTGGGCACCAGCGGCAACACCGCCGTCTCGGCGTCCCCGCGCTCGCGGGTGGTCCGGCCGGCGGCCCGGCTCCGGGGCACGGTGCTGAGCCGGGTCACCTTGGCCATCCGCCGGCTGTCGGTCGAGCCCTCGGGTCCGAGGTCGGGCGACGGCTCGGCGGTCACCAGGTCGGACGGGACCAGCACCACCGCGGTGGTCCCGTTCGGCACGGCGCGGCGCAGCCGCACCCGGACGCCGTGTCGGTCGGCGAGCCGGGCTACCACGAACAGCCCGAGCCGGGCGCTGTCGGCCGGGTCGAACTCCGGCGGGGTGGCCAGGCGCTCGTTGGCCTCCTCGATCGCCGGGTCGGACAGGCCCAGCCCCCGGTCGGTGATCTCCACGGCGTACCCGTTGGGCAGGCGCTGGCCCCGGACGGTGACGCGGGTGCCGGGCGGGGAGAACGCGGTGGCGTTCTCGATCAGCTCGGCGAGCAGGTGGATGATGTCGCCGACCGCCGGACCGACCGTGGCCGCGGGCTGCACCTCGACGACGTCGACCCGTTCGTAGGACTCGACCTCGGAGATCGCGCCCCGGATCACGTCGAGCATGGCGACGGGGTTGCGCCAGCCCCGGCCGGCCGCTGCGCCGGCGAGGATGACCAGGTCCTCGGCGTGCCTGCGCAGCCGCGTGGCCAGGTGGTCCACCTGGAACAGCTCGGCCAGGTCGTCCGGATCCTCGGTACGCCGCTCCATCTTGTCGAGCAGGGCGAGCTGCCGGTGCACCAGCCCCTGGCTGCGCCGGGCGATGTTCAGGAAGACCTCGTTGAGCCCGCGCCGGAGGGTGACCTCGTCGACGGCGGCCCGGACGGCGGTGCGGCGGACCTCGTTGAAGGCGTGCCCCACCTGGCCGATCTCGTCGCGCCCGTACTCCAGGGGAGGCGCCTCCCGGGCCACGTCGACCTCCTCGCCGCGACGCAGCCGGGCGACCACGTCCGGCAGCCGGTGCTCGGCCATCTCCAGCGCGGCGGTGCGCACCCCGGACAGCCGCTCGGCCAGCGACCGGCCCCCTCGCAGCGCCACGAGGACCGACACCACCACGGCGGCCAGCCCGAGCACGCCGGCGGCGCCGAGTCGGGCGAGGATGCCGACGGCCACGGGGACGCTCCGTTCGGCCAGCCCGTCGAACTGGGCCAGCTCGAAGTCGCGCAGGTCGCGCTGGACGGCGCCCTGGCTGGCCTGCCAGGCGCCGGCGTCCAGCGCGGGTGGCTCGGCGGGGTCGGCCCGGACCAGCGCGTCCTGGAGGGCGCGCAGCCGGACGAAGGCCTCGCCCTCGGCCAGCCGCTGGTACGCGCTCCGGGCTGCGGCCGGCAGGTCGGCCACCGCCGTGTCGGTCAGGAAACGCTGGTTGCCGATGGTCTGCACGAGCTGGGCGTGCTCGCCCTCGGCGTAGCGCCCACTGGCCAGCACGCCGGCGAGCAACGCGTCCGCCCGCGTGAGCAGTTCCCGCGACCGGCCGAGGGCGGTCAACGCCCGGGCCTGCCGGTTGAAATCGTGGTCGGGCAGGTTGGCCATCGCGGCGAACGTGTGGAAGGCCGCGTCGATCATCCCGCTGTACAGCCCGATCGCTCCGGCCCGGTCGACCTGACGACCGTCGACGAACCCCCGGCCGGCGGGCAGCGCGTTTAGCTCACCGAGCAGGTGGTCGACGCGGCTGTCGAGCAGGTCGTCGGCCGCGTCGCGCAGCCGCTCGCCGGCGACCCGGTGCCGCAGCTCGGCGAGCGCCCGGTCGGTGCGCTGCCGCTGCTCGCTCAGGGCCGGCAGCTCGTCGTTGCCGGCGAGCTGCTGCACGGTGAGCCGGCGCTCCCGTTGCAGCTCGACGACGACGGCTTCGCCCGGCCGGCCGAGGTCGTAGAACAGCGTGCGGGCGGAGAGCAGGTCCAGGGCGGGACCGAAGGTGAGCGTGGTCGCGAAGATCCAGAGCGCCAGCAGCGCGCTCACCGGGGCGACGACCAGCGCGGTCAGCTTCGAGCGGATCGGCCAGTCGCGGGTGTTCATCAGACCTCGCCCGGAAGGTGTGGCAGTGGATGGCGCCGCACCGGCCGGGCATCGCCCCGCCATGGTTGACGGGGCACCGGCATGGGCGCCTTGGGCAGGATACGTAATCAACGCCCGTTCCGGTACCGGCCTCTCGCCGGGCGCGCTCGCCCCGGCACGCTCCGCTGTGGAGGCGCCGGACGCGGACACGCGGCAACCCCGACGGCCTTCCGTCGGCAACCCCGACGGCTTTCCTGGAACGAGTCAAGTCTTTGCTCCGGCCGGACCTGCGTCCTGGTCATCGGGGCCGGGGGCACCGACAGGGAACAAGCCGGGCGGGACCACGCGCGGCGCCGCCGGGCGGGAAAGACCAGGAAAGTCGCCCGGATCGGGATTGGCCATCCGTGTCGGGAGGGAATACCGGGTGACGAAGGAGGAGCCATGTCGCCCACGCAGGTAGTCGTCATCGTCCTGGTCGTGCTCGCGGTGCTCGCGGCGCTGGCCGTCGTCGGCCGGCAGGCCGCCCGCCGCCGCGCGCTGCGCGCCCGGTTCGGGCCCGAGTACGACCGGGTGGTCGCGGAGCGCGACAGCCGAGGGGCCGCCGAGCGGGAGCTGCGGGACCGGGAACGCCGCCACGCCGAGTTGACCCTCACCCCGCTCACCCCCGGGTCCCGGGCGCGATACGCCGCGGCCTGGGAGGAGCTTCAGGTCCGTTTCGTCGACTCCCCGGCGGAGACGCTGCGCGACGCCGACGAGCTGGTCAGCCGGCTCATCGCGGAACGCGGCTATCCCACCGGTGACTTCGACGACCAGATCGCCCGGCTCTCCGTCGAACACGCCCGGACGCTCTCCCACTACCGGGACGCGCACGAGATCCGGCTGCGCGACGAGCGGGGCGAGGCCGGCACCGAGGACCTGCGCCAGGCCCTCGTCCACTACCGGGAACTCTTCGCCGACCTGCTCGGCGCGGCTCCGGTGGGCCCCACCCCGCAGCAGCGCCAGCCCCACGCCACGCCCGCCGACCGGCCGGATGCGGTGAGCACCACGCCGCGACAGCGCGAGCCGGAGCGGCACCAGCCCGAACAGCACCAGCAGGACGCCGCGCCCACCGACCGACCGCACGACGTCACGAGCCGTTGAGGGGAGCCATGATGCGCCAGGATCAGCAGCAGGTGACCAGCGACCACCCGGAGGCCCTCCGGTCGGCGCCGGTGCCCGGCGGCCAGCCGCCCACCCACCAGGGCCGCGACGCCGAGGGCCGGGCCGACGTGCCCGAGGACGTGCTCGACGAGCGGGGCACCTTCGACGACCCGGCCGGGACCGGCGAGCGGGCCGACAGCCGGCCGGCCGGGCAGCGCCCCGACGCGGACGCCGACGGGAAGCCCGAGTTCCACCAGCCGGCGCCGCTGCCGACCGCCTTCGGCGCCACCAGCGTGGGTGACGCGGTGGCGGCGTCGGCGATGGCGAGTGGCCGCCCGGAGGACGAGCGGGACCCGCGGGGCGAGGAGATGGCCCGGCCGGGCGACGGGGCGCCGGGGCGGACCGACGCGTTCGACGACGCTCGGGCCGACCCGACGGCGGCGGACCGACTGCACGACCCGGCCCGCTGGGCGGCGGGCACCCCCACCGCCGCCCGGCACGACCGGCCCGGCGCGGCCAGCCGGGCCGGCGAGACGAGCGAGACCGGCCGGATCGGCGGGTCGGGCCGGGCCGGCGAGGCCGGAGGGACGGAGGGGGCCGACCGCGACCCGCGCGCCGCCGCGGCGGCCGGCGCCGCCGGGTACGGCAGCGCCGCCCCCACCATGGTGGACCCGGACACCACGGCCCCGGACGCCTCGGCCGCCGCCGGTGCGGGCCTGGTCGGCGCGGCGGGGGCCGGCGCGGCCGGCGTCGCGGCGGCGGCGCGGCCCACCGGCCGCGCGGTGCCGGACGACGCCGCCACCCTGTTCGAGCCGGCCGCCGCCCAGGGGTTCCGGGATCGCTGGCGCGATGTCCAGCTCCGCTTCGTCGACGACCCGAAGGCCGCCGCCGCCGAGGCCCAGTCGCTGGTCGAGGAGGCCATCCAGGCGCTCGCCGACGCGCTCGCGGAGCAGAAGAACCGGCTCGGTGACTGGCAGCGCGCCGGCGCCGACGACACCGAGCAGCTCCGGGTGGCCGTACGCCGCTACCGGGACTTCCTGGACCGGGTGCTCGGCCGCTGACGCCCGGCGCGGGACGCCCCGACCCGACCGGTCGGGGCGTCCGCCGTGTTCAGGCACGCGCGGGCCGTTGGTAAGCCGCGTCACAGGCCGGTGGGCATCGCCGGGATCCGGGCCGCCGGCATGCGCGGGGGTCCGCGGGGTACGCCGGTGGGATCAGGAGCACCTGGGACAGGAGGGCAGCACCATGACCGATCGTGACCCGAACGCCGCGCGGCCGCTGGAGGAGCGCCCCGAGGTGGCCGCGGCGGTGGACGACGAGACGACGGTGCCGCAGCTCATGACCGACGGCGGGCCCGACCGGGACACCCCGTCCTTCGCGGAGCCCCGGGAACGGCCGGCCGACGCCGGAAGGACCGAGGACCAGCTCGGTGCCCCGTTCGGGGCCGGCACGGGCGCCGCCGGGCCCACCATCCGCACCGGCGCCGAGCAGCCGTGGGACCCCGAGGACCTGGTGGCGGCACGGGGCCAGGATCTGACCCCGGAGAACATCGAGCGGGCCCGCCGGGACCTGGCCGAGCTGGGGCGGGCGGCGGTGGAGCGCACGGTGCCCTGACCCGGGTCACCACGGCCCTGCCGGGCGGTAGCCCTGGCCCGACCGGTCATCGGTCGGGCCAGGGCTTTTGACATGGGAGCGCTTCGACAACCACGGCCCGACGGGCCGGCCTCACCCCGGAGCCGGACGCCTGGGCCAAGACGCAACGGGCAGCGCGATCCCGACATGAACGACATAAGCCGTGAAATGGCCTTAGCACCCCAACAACGCTTCACGTTCACAAACTCTAAAACACGAATATTTCCTCTGATAGGTCGCGAAACGGTCTAACGTCTCTCGTAGCTCGACTGACGTCGGGCTCAGGACAACAGGGGATGGAGTGACGCAGGTCATGGCTAACAAGAAGCTCGGAAAGGTCGTTGCGGGTGCCGCCCTCGGCGGTGCGTCCCTGCTGGTGTTCACGCCGGGGATCGCGTTCGCGGACGGCGGCCACCACGACGGCGACGGGGGGAAGGTCTTCGCCAAGCCCCACGTCGTCCGGGCCGGCGAGGAGGTCAAGCTGATCGAGGTCTGCGAGGAGTCGCAGCAGGACGCCTTCGTCTGGTCCAAGGTCACCGGCCGGGTCGAGCTGCACAAGGTCGACAAGGACAAGGACAAGGACGAGCACGGCAAGGGCAAGGACGAGCACGGCAAGGGCAAGGGCGAGCACGGCAAGGGCGAGCACGGCAAGGGCGAGCACGGCAAGGACGAGCACGGCAAGGACGAGCACGGCAAGGACGAAATGGGCCGGGGCGAGGAGCACGGCAAGGAGAAGGACAAGGACAAGGGCAAGGACGAGCACGGCAAGGGCGAGGAGGGCCGGCCCGGCGGGTGGGGCGGCGGCGCCGACGCGTCCGGCCGCGAGGACTGGGGCGGCTACGAGCACGGCCAGAAGCCCGAGGACGAGAAGGGCGCCAAGGGCCGCGACGAGGACAAGGCCGGCCACGACGAGGACATGCGGGCCAAGGACGAGGACAAGGGCCGCCACGAGGACAAGTGGGCCAAGGACGACGACAAGTCGGCCAAGGACGACGACAAGTGGGCCAAGGACGACGACAAGGGCCGCCACGAGGACGACAAGTGGGGCAAGGACGACGACGACAGCTGGGAGCACGGCCGGGACTTCGTCTACCTGGGCGAGGCCAAGGTCGACAAGGACGCCCGTCCGGGCCGCTACGAGCTCCACGGCTCCTGCGGCGAGGGCGAACTGGTGGTGCTCCCGAAGGGGCACGTCGACGGCGGTGACGGCGGCATGACGAGCACCAGCACCGACCGCACCATGGCCACCACCGGGGCCGGCCTGCTGGGCGCCTCGGCGCTCGGCGGGCTCGTGCTGCTGCGGCGGCGTCGGACCGATGGGTCTGTGGCCTGAGGTGACGGCGACAGGGGCCGGCGGCCGTCACGGGACACCGTGGCGCGCCGTCGGCGCCGCCGTCGTCGTCCTCCTCGCCATGGCGGGGGCGTGGCTGCTCGGCGCCTCGCACCGCACCGTCCCGCCCCCCCGGCCGCCGCAGCCGCTCGCCCAGGCCGCCCCCGACCTCCCGACCGCGTCCGGCCGGACGGGGACGATCCGGGAGCAGCAGCAGCCGGCCGACGCCACGGGCGACCCGCAGGCCAGCCGGTCGGCCGCCCCGAGCCTGGGCCGCGCCACACCCACCACCATCTCGATCCCGCGGATCGGGGTGCAGGCGTCGATCATGAAGCTGGGGACCAACCCGGACGGCAGCGTCGAGGTCCCCCCGCTCGACCAGGCGCAGAACGCCGGGTGGTACTCCCCCGGGCCGAGCCCGGGCGAGACCGGCAACGCGGTGATCGTCGGGCACGTCGACTCGGCCAAGCTCGGGCCGGCGGTCTTCTTCGAGCTGGGCGCCATGCAGCCGGGCGACGTCATCACGGTGTCCCGGTCCGACGGCCGGCAGGTCTCCTTCACGGTCGACGCCGTGAAGTCGTACCCGAAGACGGAGTTCCCCGCGGAGGTGGTCTACGGCCCGAACGACCAGCCGGGCCTGCGGGTCGTCACCTGCGGCGGCCAGTTCGACCGGGGCTCGGGCAGCTACCTCAACAACGTGATCGTCTTCGCGACGATGACGGGCTGACGCCGCGACGCGCCACGGCCGGTCGGGACAACCGACCGGCCGTGGCGTGTCCGGACGACGCTCAGGCCGCCGAGGTGCGCACCAGGGTACGGATCTGGCGCAGCAGCACCGACAGGGCGGCGAGGTCCGCCCGCGACTCGTCGAACTCACCCATCGCCCGGCGCGCCCGGTGCACCGAGGTGGCGTTCGACTGCTCCCACTGCTGCACCCGCTCCTGCGGGGGCAGGTCGTCGGGCGTGGAGCCGAGGACCTCCGCGGTGAGCGCGGCCAGCGCGGCGTACAGGTCGTAGCGCAGCGCCATCCGGGCGAGGGTCTGCCAGCGGTCCTCCCGCGGCAGCAGGGAGATCTTCGACAGCAGCGCGTCGACCCGGAACAGGTCGGAGAGCACGAAGTAGACCGAGGCCACCTCGCCCACGTCCCGACCGGTGCCGGCCGCCGTCTCCACCACGTCGAGCAGGCCGAAGCTGTACATCAGCCGGGTCGCCTGCTCGGCCAGCCCGCGCGGCAGCCCCTTCGCCGTCATCGCGTCCATGTGGGCGGCGATGCCCTCGCGCTCGCTGCCGACGAAGAGGTTCTCCAGGTTGGGCAGGAGTCGCGCCACCCCGTCGCGCAGCCGGGCGATCTCCGCCGGCACGTCGATCGGCGAGCGCCGGTTGGTCACCAGCCAGCGCACCGCCCGGTCCAGCAGGCGCCGGGTGTCCAGGTAGACGTTGGTCTGCAGCTCCGGCGCCACCTTGTTGTCCAGCGCCTCGACCGCGTCCCAGAGCTCGCCCAGCCCGAACACCTCGCGGACCACCACGTACGCCCGCAGGACGTCCGCCGCCGACGCCGCGGTCTCCTCGACGACCCGGAAGACGAACGTGATGCCGCCCCGGTTGATCGCCTCGTTGACGAGGACCGTGGTGACGATGTCCCGGCGCAGCCGGTGCCGGCCCATCCGGTCGGCGAACCGCTCCCGCATCGGCGTCGGGAAGTACTTGACCAGGACGTCGGTCGTCCACTCGTCGTCCGCGAGCCCCTCGGCGAGGATCTCCCGCTCCAGCACGATCTTGGTGTACGCGAGCAGCACCGCGAACTCCGGCGCGGTCAGCCCGGACTCCGTGCGCACCGCCAGCTCCTCGTCCGGCGGCAGCGCCTCCAGCGCCCGGTCCAGCGCGCCGGAGCGCTCCAGTTCGGTGATCATCCGGCGGTGCACCGGGAGCAGCGAGGCGGCCTGGGCCTGCGAGTTGTTGATCGCCCGGGCCTGGTCGTAGTTGTCCCGCAGCACCAGCTCGGCGACCTCGTCCGTCATCTCGGCGAGCAGCTCGTCGCGCTCGGGCACGGTCAGCGCACCGTCGGCGACCGCCGTGTTGAGCAGGATCTTGATGTTCACCTCGTGGTCGGAGCAGTCCACCCCGGCCGCGTTGTCGATGAAGTCCGTGTAGATCCGCCCGCCGGCCTGGGCGTACTCGATCCGGCCGAGCTGGGTGCAGCCGAGGTTGCCGCCCTCGCCGACCACCCGGCAGCGCAGGCTCCGGCCGTCCACCCGGATCGCGTCGTTGGACTTGTCGCCCACCTCGGCGTTGGTCTGGCTGGACGCCTTGACGTACGTGCCGATGCCGCCGTTCCAGAACAGGTCGACCGGCGCGGTCAGGATCGCCCGCATCAGCTCCTGCGGCGACAGCTGGCTCACGTCGTCGGCCAGCCCGAGCGCGGCGCGGACCTGCGGCGAGACCGGCACCGACTTCGCGGTCCGCGGGTACACCCCGCCACCGTCCGAGATCAGCTTCGTGTCGTAGTCCTCCCACGACGACCTCGGCAGCTCGAACAGGCGCCGGCGCTCGGCGTACGAGGTGGCCGCGTCCGGGTCGGGGTCGAGGAAGATGTGCCGGTGGTCGAACCCGGCCACCAGCCGGATGTGCTCGCTGAGCAGCATCCCGTTGCCGAACACGTCGCCGGACATGTCGCCGACGCCGACCACCGTGAAGTCCTGGGTCTGGGTGTCGTGCCCCAGCTCCCGGAAGTGCCGCTTCACCGACTCCCAGGCGCCCCGGGCGGTGATGCCCATCTTCTTGTGGTCGTAGCCGGCCGAGCCGCCGGAGGCGAACGCGTCGCCGAGCCAGAAGTCGTGCCCGGCGGAGATCTCGTTGGCGATGTCGGAGAAGGTCGCCGTGCCCTTGTCGGCCGCCACCACCAGGTACGGGTCGTCGCCGTCATGCCGGACCACGTCCTCGGGCGGCACGATCTCGCCGGCGGCGATGTTGTCGGTGATGTCGAGCATCGCCCCGACGAACTCCTTGTAGCAGGCGACCGCCTCGTCCCGGTCCCCCGGCTTCTGCTTGAGCACGAAGCCGCCCTTGGCGCCCACCGGCACGATCACGGCGTTCTTCACCATCTGCGCCTTGACCAGGCCGAGCACCTCGGTCCGGAAGTCCTCCCGCCGGTCGGACCAGCGCAGCCCGCCGCGGGCCACCGGCCCGTAGCGCAGGTGCACGCCCTCGAACCGCGGCGAGTACACGAAGATCTCGAACTTCGGGCGCGGGGCCGGCAGGTCCGGGATGGCCTGCGGGTCGAGCTTGAACGCCACGTACGTCTTCGGCCGGCCGCCGACCGGCTTCTGGTAGAAGCTGGTGCGCAGCGTGGCCTGGATCAGCGTCAGGTACGAGCGCAGGATCCGGTCCTGGTCGAGGCTGGCCACGTCGTCCAGCGCCGCGCCGATCGCGGCCACCAGCTCGCCGCTGCGCTGCTGGCGCTGCTCGGCGGTCGACTCTCCCGGCTCGAAGCGGGTCTCGAACAGGTGCACCAGCAGCTCCGCGATCCGCGGGTACGTGATGAAGGTCTGCTCCATGTACTCCTGGGAGAAGATGGTGCCGGTCTGGCGCAGGTACTTCGCGTACGCCCGCAGCACCACCACCTGGCGCCAGGTGAGCCCGGCGCGCAGCACCAGCTCGTTGAAGCCGTCGACCTCGGCCTCGCCCCGCCAGGCCGCCGCGAAGGCGTTCTCCACGTGCGGGCGCACCTCGGCCAGGTCCTGGTGGACCTCCGGCAGCCGCAGCCCGAAGTCGTACAGCCAGATCCGGCCGTCGACGCGTTCCACCTCGTACGGGTGCTCGTCGACCACCCGTACGCCGAGGGAGTGCAGCACCGGCAGCACCGCCGACAGCATCATCGGCTCGCCGTACCGGTAGACCTTGAACCGCACGTCCATGGCCTCGGTGAGCTCCGCGTGGCCGTCGGTGCGCGGCCCCAACTGCTTGCGGAACAGGTGCATCTCGAGCTGGCCTGGCTCCTCCAGCAGCTCCAGCTTGGCCAGGTCCTTCATCGCCTCGTACGGCGTGTGCCCGTCCTTGTAGCCCTCCGGGAACGCGTCGGCGTACCGGCGGAACAGATGTTTGGCCTGCTCGTCGCCGAGCTTGCGCTCCAGCACCAGCCGGTAGTCGTCGTCCCAGAGCCGGGTCGCGTCGGCCAGTTCCTCGGCGAGCAGGTCGGCGTCGATCTCGCCGGGCGGGTTGGTCGGGTCGGTCCGGACGATGAAGTGCACCCGGGCCAGCATCGACTCGGTGACCCGGGTCGTGTAGTCCACCCCGAGACCGTTCAGCTCCCGCAGCAGGATGTCCTGCATGCGCAGCCGATTCTGCGTGGTGAACCGGTCGCGGGGCAGGTAGATGAGGCAGGAGATGAACCGCCCGTACGCGTCGCGGCGCAGGAAGACCCGCAGCTGCCGGCGGCCGGCCATGCGCAGCACGCCGATCGCCGCGTGGTACAGGTCCTCGGTCTTGATCTGGAACAGCTCGTCGCGCGGGTAGGTCTCCAGGATCTGGAGCAGGTCCTTGCCGGAGTGGCTGCGCTGGCTCAGGCCCGAGCGGTCCAGCACCTCGGCGACCTTCCGGCGCACCACCGGCAGCTCGCGGACGCTGGTGCGGTACGCGGCGGTGGAGAACAGCCCGAGGAAGCGCCGCTCGCCGACCACCTCGCCGGCGTCGTCGAAGACCTTGAAGCCGATGTAGTCCAGGTACGCCGACCGGTGCACCGTGGCCCGCGAGTTGGCCTTGGTGATGACGAGCAGCCGCTTCTCCATCACCTTCTCGAGCGCCTCGGGCGTCATCGACGCCAGCGACCGTGCCTCCGGGGAGTCCGAACGCAGGATGCCCAGCCCGGTGCCCAGCGCCGCCTCCAGCGCCGGGCCGCCGTCGCTGTCGACCAGCCGGTACTCCCGGTACCCGAGGAACGTGAAATGATCATGAGCGAGCCAGCGGAGCAGCTCGACCGAGTCGGTGATGTCCTTCTCCGGCACCGGCGGGCGGCTGTCCGACGTACGGGCCGCGGCCAGCTCGTCCGCCAGTGCCAGGGCGCGCTGGCGCATCTTCGGCCAGTCCTCGACGGCCTCCCGCACGTCGGTGAGCACCCGCTGCAGCTCCCGGCGCAGCCGCTCCCGCTCGCCGGCGTCGCGGACCGGGTCGATCTCGATCCGCATCCAGCTCTCGACGATGTCCCCGGCGATCGCGTCGTCGGGCTCGGTGTCCGCCGAGACCTCGGTCAGCCGGCCCAGCGGCTCGCGGCGCACCACCATCAGCGGGTGGACCAGCAGGTGCACGTCGAGGTGGTGCGAGTTGAGCAGGGCGGTCACCGAGTCGACCAGGAACGGCATGTCGTCGGTGACGATCTCGATCACCGTGTGGTGCTGGTCGGCGTCCGGCTCGTGGATGCGCAGCTTCAACTCGCCTGGCACCCGCTGCTGGGCCAGGTCCTGGTGCGCCCGGGTCGCCTCCAGCATCTCCTCGGCGGTGAACCCGATCAGCTCCTCGTCCGGGGCGAACCGCCAGAACCGGCTGACCAGCGTCGCCACGTCGTGGTCGTCGCCAGCGAGGGAGACGGCCTGGGCGATCAGCCGTTCCGCGTTCGGGACCGGCTCGTCGAGCTCGGCGTCCTCCACGGCGTCGGCCAGCGCCTCCGCCGGCAGCCCTAGATCGAAGATGGTGTCTATACTCGAACCGGTCACCCCGGTCGTCCCTGTGTCGAGTCGGCCGTAACCGTCCCCGTCGGTCGCCGTGTCGAAGCTGTCGTCGGCCCGGCTGGTGTCAGCCTGCCGGAGGTCGGGTCCCGGTTTGATCGCCGGACGCCGGTCCATCGGTGCCACTCCCCTCGACCCACAGCGTTGTGGGTCACTCTGCCGCCCAAGCCTAGGCCCCCGGCCAGATCGTTCATCAGGGGACCACTGGCCGGACGTCCGGATCCGGACTCCGTCCTTTCACCCGTTGCGGGTACGAGGTTGACCGCATTCTGAGTACCCCGACTCGGGATGTTCATCACCCTGTCGCGGCCGTCTTCCCGCACGTCGGCGGCCCGACGGGGCCGTGCGCGAGGCGCCGCCGTACTACGGTGACGGGCAGTCCGAGATCCGGAAGGACAGTCATGCGTCTGTCGTACCCGCTCCGCCGCCTCCGCCCACCACGCTCCCGACGGCCGCTCGCGGCGCTGGCCGCCACCGCGTTGGTCGCCGGCGCGCTGGTCGGCTGCTCGGACGCCGGCGGCCCGGAACGCACCCTGGACGCCTTCCTGTCCGGTTGGCGCACCGGCGACCTCCAGTCCGTCGGCTTCATCGACCCGACCCGGGCCAAGGTCCCGGCCGCGGAGGTGACCAAGGAGATCAGGCAGCTCTCCGGCGAGCTGGTGGCCACGCCGCCGGCGCTGCGCCGCACGGAGGACTTGGAGATCTCGGCCGACATCGCGACCGTCGGCGTACGCGTCGAGTGGACCCTGCCTGGCGGAACCCGCTGGGGGTACGACCGCGAGGTGCGCCTCGCCAAGGGCCGCGACGGCCAGTGGCAGGTGATCTGGGAGCCGCAGGTGGTCCACGAGCAGCTCGCCCGGGGCGACCGGCTCGGACTGCGCCGCGACACCGGCCCCCGCGCCGGCGTGCTGGACGGCGCCGGCGCGCCCATCGTGGCGCCCCGCCCGGTGGTCCGGGTCGGCCTCCAGCCGGGCGAGGTGACCGACGCCAAGTCCGTCATCCGACAACTCGACGCCGCGTTCCGCGCGATCCGGCCGGCGATCACCCCGCCGGTCGACCTCTCCGGCCTGCCGAAGCGCCTCGCCGAGGCCGACGAGGGCGCGTTCGTCGAGGTGGTGACGCTGCGCGAGGAGGCGTACCGGCAGATCAAGTCGCGCATCTACGACCTGCCCGGCACGAAGTTCCAGGCCGACAAGCTCGACCTGGCCCCCACCCGCGAGTTCGCCCGGGCCCTGCTCGGCTCGGTGGACCCGGCCCAGGCCGACGACCTGGCCGCCCACCCCGACCGGTACCAGCCGGGCGACCTGGTCGGCCACGGCGGACTCCAGGGCCGGTACGACGAACGGCTGCGCGGGGCCCCCGGGCTGACGGTGCTCGTCGAGCGCCGCGGGCCCGACGGGACGCTGGCTCCGACCGGCACCGAACTGTTCAAGCAGGAGCCGAAGCCCGGCCAGGCGGTGCGGACCACCCTCGACGTGGCCACCCAGAACGCCGCCGACGCCGCGCTGCGGGGCGAGAGGCGCCGCGCCGCCCTGGTGGCGGTGCGGATCAGCGACGGCGCCGTGCTGGCCGCCGCCAACGGCCCCGGCCCGGCCGGCGAGAACCTCGCCTTCACCGCCCAGGTACCGCCCGGTTCGACGTTCAAGATGGTCAGCGCCCTCGGCCTGCTCGACCGGGGCGCGGTCACCCTGGACGGCCCGGTCGACTGCCCGAAAACGTTCACGGTGGAGGGCCGCTCGTTCAAGAACTCCGACGACTTCGAGCTGGGCACGGTGCCGTTCCGCACCAACTTCGCCAGGTCCTGCAACACGGCGGTCGCGGCGCTGGCCCCGAAGCTCGGGCCCGACGGCCTCGCCCAGACCGGCCGGGCGCTCGGGCTGGAGGGCGAGTGGGATCTGGGCATGGACGCGTTCACCGGCAAGGTCTCGGCCAACGGGTCCCCGGTGGAGCAGGCCGCCGCCGCGTTCGGCCAGGGCACCACCGTGGTCAGCCCGCTGGCCATGGCCGCCGCCACCGCCGCCGTGGCCAGGGGCCGCTGGGAGCAGCCGAAGCTCCTCCTCGACCCCGTCCCGGCCAAGTCCGCCCCCGCCGGGCCGCAACTGCGGGCCGAGTCGGTCGAGCCGCTGCGGACGATGATGCGCGAGGTGGTGACCGCGGGCAGCGGCACGGCGCTGAAGGACGTCCCCGGCGCACCGGTGCAGGGCAAGACCGGCACCGCCGAGTACGACGACAACCCGGCGCACACCCACGCCTGGTTCGTCGGCTGGCAGGGCGACGTGGCGTTCGCGGTCTTCGTCGAGAAGGGCGGGGCGAGCACGGCCAGCGCCGTGCCGATCACCGAACGCTTCCTGCGCGCCCTCGCCGCCCGCTGACCGCCCACCGCGGGCGGAGCCGCGTCGCGGGGCGGAGCCCTGCGCGGCTGCCCCGGAACCCGCTGGCCGCGCCCTGTGGGGCTGCCCGGAGCCACCCTGTCGGGACGGGCCCTGTGGGGCTGCCCGGAGCCACCCTGTCGGGACGGGCCCTGTGGGGCTGCCCGGAGCCACGCTGTCGGGACGGGCCCTGTGGAGCTGCCCGGAGCCACGCTGTCGGGACGGGCCCTGTGGAGCTGCCCGCATGGACGGGGCAACCGCTGCGGCCCGCACTCCGGGCACCGGGCGCCCCGGGCACCAGGCGCCCCGGGCACCAGGCGCCCCGGGCACCAGGCGCCCCGGCCTGCGCGTCGGACCCCCGACGGCCCCGCAGCACCCGCCCCCGACGCCGGCCCGTCACTGGTCGTAACCCAGCGCCGACGGGCGGGCGCACGGACGGGGCAGCTCCACAGGCCGCCGGAAACGGATGGCCCGGCTGGCCGGGGCAGCGCCGGCCCGGCGACGATGGGCGCGCGTCAGGCGATGCCGGCGGCGGAATGCGGCGGTTCGAGCGGTGTGGGACCGACGAGCCCGAGGGACTGCGGCGGCTCGACCGGGTCCTTCGCCGCCCCGTCGGCCGGTTCGGTGGGCTCGGCGAGGCCATCGGCGAGGGTGGGACGACGGGCGGGGGCCCGGCGCGGGACGGGCGGCGCGGACGGAAGCAGGTGGGGTGGCACCGCGGCCGGGGCGGTGACCGGGGCCAGCCCGGCCACCAGGGTGTTGACGATCTCGGCGGCGTACGCGCCGTCCGGGTCGTAGTCGGGGTCGAAGACGGTCAGCTCGACGCCCAGACAGTGCGGCGTGCCCACCAGACCGGCCAGCAGGATCTCCAGCTCGGCGAAGGCGATCCCGCCCGGGTCGGGCGCGTCGACCGCCGGCATCACCGCCGGGTCGAGCACGTCGACGTCGATGTGCACCCAGTAGCCGGCGCAGTCGGCCAACTCCTCGTGCGCCCACTGGGCGGTACGGGCAGCGCCCTCGGCGCGCAGCGCCGGCACGGGCCGCGTGGTGATCCCGGCGGCCTGCAGGTCGAGGCGGTACTCGTCCTGGGCCCGGATGCCGAGGACCACCACGTCGATGTCGCGGAAGTACGGACGCCGCCCCTCGATGGCGGTCAGGTCGGCCTGCCCCCGCCCGGTGACCAGGGCCAGGTCCTCCCCCGCCGCCGCTCCGACGTACGAGGCGTTGCCGGGGTGCCGGAAGTCGGAGTGCCCGTCGACGAAGACCAGCCCGATCCGGCCGCCGACCGCCTCGCCGAGCCGGTGCATGGCCAGCGCCGAGCCGAGCAGGATCGAGCAGTCGCCGCCCAGGACCAGCGGGAACTCCCCCCGGTCGATGATCGAGCCGATCCGGTCGGCCAGCGCCGCCGAGTACGCGGCGATCCCCGGGGCGTGGCAGACTCCGTCGCCGGGGCGCCAGTCGCCGGGGTCGTACCGGGGCGGGGTGAGGCAACCGGCGTCCCGGGCCCGCAGCCTGGCGAGCAGGCCCTGGTCGCGCAGCGCCCCCGGGGCCTTGGCGCAGCCGGGGACCGAGGTCAGCGTCGGCGGGCGCAGCCCGAGGTTGGATGGCGCGTCGAGGACGGCGATGCGGCGCGTCATGGGCTCCCGTCCTCGGTGGGTCGGGCGGGCCGGCGACGCCGGCCCGCGCTGGCGTACGGCGGAACTCAGAACAGGGCGCTGGCCAGGGCCCGGCGGGCGGCGGCGACCGCGGGGTCGTCCGGCCCGGCGAGGGTGAAGAGGCCGACCAGGTGCTGGCGAACCCTCTCCCGGTCGTCGCCGGCGGTGCGACGCACCAGGCCGACCAGCCGGGCGTACGCCGCCTCGGCCTGGCCGCTGAGCACCTCGACGTCGGCGGCGAGCAGCTGGGCCTCGACGTCGTCGGGGTTGGCCTGGGCGGCGGCCAGCGCGGCGCCGGGATCGGCCCCGGCGACGCGGCGGGCCAGCCCGACCTGGGCGAGGCCGGCCTCGGCCGCGGCGTCCCCCGGCGTCTCGGCGAGGATCTTCCGGTACGCCTGCTCGGCGACGTCCAGGTCCCCGCTCATCAGGGCGTCGTCGGCCTCGTCGAGGCGCGGGTCCACCGGCTCGGCGGCTTCGACGCCGCCGGCCCGGAGCACCGCGGAGATCCACTGCCGCAGCTGGGCCTCGGGGACCACCCCGGAGAAGGCGTCGACCGGCTGCCCGCCGACGACCGCGTAGACCATCGGGATGCCCTGCACCCGGAACATCTGGGCGAGACGCGGGTTGGCGTCGACGTCCACCTTGGCGAGTACCCAGGCGCCGCCGCCCTCGGCGGCCAGCCGCTCCAGCACCGGCGAGAGCTGCTTGCAGGGCTGGCACCACTCGGCCCAGAAGTCCACGACGACGGGGGTGCTGAGCGACCGTTCGAGGACCTCGGACTGGAAGGTCGCCTCGGTCACGTCGATCACGGTGACCCCGCCACCGGTGGCGGCGCCGCCGGGCAGACCGGCGGGCGGGCCGGCCTGGGTCGGTGTGCTGGGACGGGCGGGGGCGGGCGCGGTGCTGCGCAGTGCGCTGAGGTCGACCGCGCCGCGGGTGAAGATCGACGAGGTGATCCGTGGGTCGCTCATGGTTACCTAGTCTCGCACGGCCGCCGCCCAAGTCAGATCAACCGCGGCGGCGACAAATGTGACTCTCGCGGCTGGTCGTCGGCGGTGCCGGAGCTCGTCCGGCACCGCCGACGCGCGCCGGTCAGAACCGGGCCGGCTCCCGGTAGACGCCCCACTCGGCGCGCAGCGCGTCACAGATCTCGCCGAGGGTCGCCTCGGCGCGGACGGCGTCCAGCATGGCCGGGATCATGTTCTCGCCGGTACGGGAGACCGCCACCATCCGCTCGACCGCGGTCTTGACGGCGGCGGCGTCCCGGGCCGCCTTGCGCTCGGCCAGCACCCGGCGCTGCTCCAGCTCGACCTCGTGCGAGATGCGCAGGATCTCCAGGTCCTTGGCGACCGTGCCGGTGTGGCAGTTGACGCCGACGATCCTCTTCTCGCCCTTCTCCAGCGCCTGCTGGTAGGCGAAGGCGGACTCGGCGATCTGGCCGGTGAACCAGCCGTCCTCGATGCCGCGCAGGATGCCGGAGGTCATCGGGCCGATCGGGTGCGGACCGTCCCCGCCGAGCTGCCGGATCCGGGCGAAGATCTCCTCCGCCTCGGCCTCGATCCGGTCGGTGAGCGCCTCGACGTACCAGGAGCCGCCGAGCGGGTCGGCCACGTTGGTCACCCCGATCTCCTCCATCAGCACCTGCTGGGTACGCAGGGCGATCTCGGCAGACTCGTCGGTGGGCAGGGCCAGGGTCTCGTCCAGCGCGTTGGTGTGCAGCGAGTTGGTCCCGCCGAGCACGGCGGCGAGGGCCTCCACGGCGGTGCGTACGACGTTGTTGACCGGCTGCTGGGCGGTCAGCGACACCCCGGCGGTCTGGGTGTGGAACCTCAGCCAAAGGGCCTTCTCGCTGGTCGCGCCGTAGACGTCGCGCAGCCAGCGGGCCCAGATCCGGCGGGCGGCCCGGAACTTGGCGATCTCCTCGAAGAAGTCCACGTGCGAGTCGAAGAAGAAGCTGAGCCCCGGGGCGAAGACGTTGACGTCCAGGCCCCGCGACAGCCCCAGCTCCACGTACCCGAACCCGTCGGCCAGGGTGTACGCCAGCTCCTGCGCGGCGGTCGACCCGGCCTCTCGGATGTGGTAGCCGGAGACCGAGAGCGGCTTGTACCGGGGGATCTGGTGCGCGCAGTACTCCATCAGGTCGCCGATCAGGCGCAGGTGCGGCTCCGGGTCGAACAGCCACTCCTTCTGCGCGATGTACTCCTTGAAGATGTCGGTCTGCAGGGTGCCGTCGAGGGTGGACAGGTCGGCGCCCTGCCGCTCCGCGGCCACCAGGTACATGCAGAAGACCGGCACGGCGGGGCCGGAGATGGTCATGGACGTGGTGACCCCGGCGAGGTCGATGCCGCCGAACAGCACCTCCATGTCGGCGGCGGAGTCGACGGCCACCCCGCAGTGCCCGACCTCGCCCAGCGACTGCGGGTCGTCGGAGTCGCGGCCCATCAGGGTGGGCATGTCGAACGCCACCGACAGCCCACCGCCGCCGGCGCCGAGGATCATCTTGTAGCGCTCGTTGGTCTGCCGCGCGTTGCCGAAGCCGGCGAACTGCCGGATGGTCCAGGTCCGTCCGCGGTAACCGGTCGGGTAGAGACCCCGGGTGTACGGGAACTCGCCCGGCCAGCCGATCCGCTCGAACCCCGGGTACGCGGTGCCCTCCGGCGGGCCGTACACCGGGTCGACGGTCATCCCGGAGAGCGTGGTGAAGTCGGCGTCCCGCTTGCGCGCGGCGTCGTAGCGGGCCTGCCAGCGTGCCCGTCCGGCAGCGATCTCGTCGGCGTTCATGGGCAGGGCTCCTCCTCGAGTCCTCGTCTGAAGACCGAGTGTAGAGCCCCGTCCTGAACGATCGCTAAGGCAGTTCGTACCGGCCGGTAATCCGGCCGGCCGGTACGCCCCGGGCGAGGAGGTCGCGACCGGTCAGGCGACGGGCGCGGCGGGGTCGCCCATCGCCACGTCGTCGACCCGGATGTTGATCTCGTCGACCCGCAGCCCGTACGCCTCGACGGCCTCCGTGACCTTCACCCGGACCGCATCGGTCACCTGCGGCACCGGCTGGCCGGCGTCGATCACGATCACCAGGTTGACCACGGCCGCCCCGTTGGTGACGTGGGCGGAGCAGCCCCGCCGGGCGTCGCCCACCTGGTCCAGCCCGACCTTGTCCAGCACGGCGTTGAAGAACCGGGCCACGTCGCCGCCCAACTCGGCCACCCCGGGCACGGACTTCGCGGCGGCCACCGCGATCTTCTCCACCACCTCGTCGGAGACGAGCGTGCTACCGCCCGCCACCGCGTCCGGCGTCACCGACAGCTCCTGGGTCACCTCGTCAGCCATGCTCTCTCCCACAGGCTCGCACCGCCCCACGGGTGCGTGGAGCGGTGCGAGCGTACTAGTTCCGGGCCTGCGGGACGGGCACTCAGGAGCCCAGCTGGGACAGCAGCTCGTCGGCGGCGGCGTACGGGTCGAGCGACCCCTCGGCCACCTTCGCCGCGAGCGCCGGCAGCTCCGTACCGTCGCGTAGCGAGCCGATCCGGTCCCGCAGCGCGCCCAGCGCGATCGCCTCGATCTCGGCGGCGGCCCGCGCCTCCCGACGGCGGCGCAGCTCGCCGTGCCGTTCCAGCCAGTCGCGGTGCTTGTCGATCGCGGCGGCGACGTCGTCGATCCCCTCGCCGCGCGCGGCGACCGTGCGGACCACCTGGGGCCGCCACTCGCCGGGGCCGCGCTCGCCCAGGGCGATCATGCCCTGGATGTCGCGGACCGTGGCGTCGGCGCCGTCCCGGTCGGCCTTGTTCACCACGAACACGTCGGCGATCTCCAGGATGCCGGCCTTGACCGCCTGGATCGCGTCGCCCATGCCCGGGGCGAGCAGCACGAGCGTGGTGTCCGCCAGGGAGGCGACCTCCACCTCGGCCTGCCCCACGCCGACCGTCTCGACCAGCACCACGTCGCAGCCGGCGCCCTCCAGCACCCGCACCGCCTGTGGCGTGGCCGCGGAGAGGCCGCCGAGGTGGCCCCGGCTGGACATCGAGCGGATGTAGACGCCCGGGTCGGTGGCATGGTCCTGCATCCGCACCCGGTCACCCAGGATCGCCCCGCCGGTGAACGGGCTCGACGGGTCGATGGCCAGCACCCCGACCCGGCGCCCGCGCGCCCGCAGCGCCCGGACCAGCTCGTTGGTGGTGGTCGACTTGCCCACCCCGGGCGAGCCGGTCAACCCCACCACCTGGGCCTGCCCGGCGTACGGGGCGAGGGCCGCCGCGACCCGCGGCAGCACCTCGTCGCCGGACTCGACCAGGGTGATCAGCCGGGCCACCGCGCGGGGGTCTCCCGCGCGGGCCCGTTCCACGAGCATCGGCACGTCCCGGCTGCGCCGCACCGGGACGGCGACCCGCTCCACCTGTTCGCCGCTCACTGTGCTTTCTCTGTTCGCGACTGCGGGGCTCGCAAAACCGGCTCGCTCCTCGCGCTCACTGCGTCCCTTACTGGCCGGTCTCGCCCGGTGCCGGGACGTGGATGATCAGGGCGTCGCCCTGGCCGCCGCCGCCGCACAACGCCGCCGCGCCGGTGCCGCCGCCGCGCCGCTTCAGCTCCAGCGCGAGGGTGAGCACCAGCCGGGCGCCGGACATGCCGATCGGGTGGCCGAGCGCGATCGCCCCGCCGTTGACGTTCACCTTGTCCGGGCTGATGCCCAGGTCGCGGGTGGACTTGATGCCGACGGCGGCGAACGCCTCGTTGATCTCGACGAGGTCGAGGTCGGCAATGCCCAGGCCGGCCTTGCGCAGCGCGTGGTTGATCGCGTTCGAGGGCTGCGAGTGCAGGGAGTTGTCCGGGCCGGCCACGTTGCCGTGCGCGCCGACCTCGGCCAGCCAGGTCAGCCCCAGCTCCTTCGCCTTCGCCTTGCTCATCACGACCACGGCGGCGGCACCGTCGGAGATCGGCGAGGAGCTGCCGGCGGTGATCGTGCCGTCGGAGGTGAAGGCTGGACGCAGCTTGGCCAGCGAATCGACCGTCGTGTCCGGGCGGATGCCCTCGTCCTCGCTGATCACCAGCGGGTCGCCCTTGCGCTGCGGGATCACCACCGGGGTGATCTCGTCGGCGAAGTGGCCGTTCTTCTGCGCGGCGGCGGCCCGCTGGTGGCTGGCCGCGGCGAACGCGTCCTGCTCCTCGCGGGTGATGCCGTGCCGCGCGCCGTGCCGCTCGGTGGACTCGCCCATGGAGCAGCAGTCCCAGGCGTCGGTCAGCCCGTCGAGCGCCATGTGGTCGGAGACCGTGACGTCGCCGTACTTGTAGCCGGACCGCTGCCCGAGCAGCAGGTGCGGGGCGTTGGTCATCGACTCCATGCCGCCGGCCACCACGATGTCGAACTCGCCGGCCCGGATGAGCTGGTCGGCCAGGGCGATCGCGTCCAGGCCGGAGAGGCAGACCTTGTTGATCGTCAGCGCCGGCACCGACATCGGGATGCCGGCCTCGACGGCCGCCTGCCGGGCCGGGATCTGCCCGGCGCCGGCCTGCAGCACCTGGCCCATGATGACGTACTGCACCTGCTCGGGGGCCACCCCGGCGCGCTCCAGGGCCGCCTTGATCGCGACGCCGCCGAGCTTCGTCGCCGGAAGGTCCTTGAGGTTGCCCAGCAGGCGCCCCATGGGGGTCCGCGCGCCGCTGACGATCACCGAAGCCATGCCTGCCTCCGAGGGGGTGCCGACCTGTACACCTTAACGATTGTTCGGTCAGACTAGCGCCATGGCTGAGAACACCCCCGTCGAGACCGCTGCCGACTATGTCACAGACATCGGCCTGCTCCGCATCGACCACGTCGGGGTCGCGGTCGCCGACCTGGACGCCGCGATCGACTTCTACCGGAAGACGTTCGGGATGCGCTGCGTGCACGTCGAGACGAACACCGAGCAGGGCGTCCGCGAGGCGATGCTGGCCGTCGGTCCGACCGCCGAGGGCGGCTGCGTGCAACTGCTCGCCCCGCTGACCCCGGAGTCGACCATCGCGAAGTTCCTGGATCGCAGGGGCCCGGGGATCCAGCAGGTGGCGTACACCGTGGCGGACGTCGACGCGGCCTGCGCGGCGCTGCGCGAGCGCGGGATACGGCTGCTGTACGAGACCCCCCGCCGGGGCACCGCGAACTCCCGGATCAACTTCGTCCACCCCAAGGACGCCGGCGGCGTCCTCGTCGAGCTGGTCGAGCCCGCCCACTGAGCCCCGCCTGTTCCACGGCCGCTTCGCCTGATCCACGGCCGTTTCGCCTGATCCACGGCCGTTTCGCCTGATCCACGGCCGTTTCGCCGACATGGCGGTGTCCATACGCCCCGGATACCGCCATGTCGCCGACACGAGCCCCGCCCCCGGCGTACGCGCCCCGCCCCCGGCGTACGCGCCCCGCGCACGCCGGTGCGCGGTCACGCAGGACTTCGGGCAGCTCCACGCATCGGCCGATGCGGTTTTTCACAGAACCCTTCCTGACCTAACTACCGCTCAGTAACGTCCGCCCAACAGGAGCGCGACCGACGCCGAATGTGTCGGACGGCGACATGGCGGTCCATCCGCACCCGTGCCGACGATAGGCAGCACCCAGGCCCCGGCGCGGGCGCCGACGAACGGGAGGTCACCGTGCAGGACATCCTCGAAGCGATCATGGCGGCGGAGGGCTCCGACCAACCCGAGCGGCACCTCGCGGGCATCGCCGGCCTGCCGGTGCCCGAGAGCTACCGGGGCGTGGTGGTACGCGCCGACGAGACCCGGATGTTCGAAGGCGTGGCGACCCGCGACAAGGACCCGCGCAAGGCGCTGCACGTCCAGGAGGTCCCGACCCCGGAGCTGGGGCCCGGCGAGGCGCTGGTCGCCGTCATGGCCAGCGCCGTCAACTACAACACCGTCTGGACCAGCATCTTCGAGCCGGTCTCCACCTTCAGGTTCCTCCACCGCTACGGCCGGATCTCCCCGCTGACCGCCCGGCACGACCTGCCGTACCACGTGGTGGGGTCGGACGCGGCCGGCGTGGTGCTGCGTACCGGCCCCGGGGTGACCCGCTGGAAGGCCGGCGACGAGGTGGTGGCGCACTGTCTGTCGGTGGAGCTGGAGGACGCGGCCGGGCACGACGACACGATGCTCGACCCGCAGCAGCGGATCTGGGGCTTCGAGACCAACTTCGGCGGGCTCGCCGAGCTGGCCGTGGTCAAGGCCAACCAGCTCATGCCGAAGCCGCGCCACCTGAGCTGGGAGGAGGCGGCCAGCCCCGGGCTGGTCAACTCCACCGCGTACCGGCAGCTGGTCTCGCACCACGGGGCGAACATGAAGCAGGGCGACGTGGTGCTGATCTGGGGCGCGTCCGGCGGCCTGGGCGGCTACGCCACCCAGCTGGCCCTGAACGGCGGGGCGATCCCGGTCTGTGTGGTGTCCTCGCCCGACAAGGCCGAGCTGTGCCGCCGGATGGGCGCCGAGCTGGTGATCGACCGGTCCGAGGCCACCGGGGAGGGCTACCGCTTCTGGCGGGACGAGCACACCCCGGACCAGGACGAGTGGCGGCGCTTCGGCGAGCGGATCCGGGAGCTCACCGGCGGCGAGGACCCGGACATCGTCTTCGAGCACCCGGGCCGGGAGACCTTCGGCGCCAGCGTCTACGTCGCCAAGCGCGGCGGCACCGTCGTCACCTGCGCGTCGACCAGCGGCTACCAGCACCAGTTCGACAACCGGTACCTCTGGATGCACCTCAAGCGGATCGTCGGCAGCCACTTCGCCAACTACCACGAGGCGTGGCAGGCCAACCGGCTCGTGGCGCTCGGCCGGATCCACCCGACCGTGTCGCGGACGTACCCGCTGGAGCAGACCGGCCAGGCGGCGTACGAGGTGCACCGCAACCTGCACCAGGGCAAGGTCGGGGTGCGCTGCCTGGCCCCGACCGACGGCCTCGGGGTACGCGACCCGCGGCTGCGCGCCCGGCACGAGGACGCGATCAACCGGTTCCGGGGGCGCTGACCACACCGCCGCGCGACGGGCCGGCGGGCCGGGGGGCCGGGGGGATGCCGGGCGGTTCGCGCGCCGCGACGGTCGCCCGCCGCACGCGCCGTCCGGGCGAGGCCCGGGCGGCCGTCCGGTGCTTGGCACGTGCCTTTCGGCACAGGCCGCCGTACGCCGTCTCAGGAAAGAACCGTCAGTGATCGACAAAGGGTCGCGGGGAGGCCGGGCGACCCCTTATTCCCGTCCGCTCGCCCGGCCGCCCGACCCGGCCCGGACCTGCGGGATCGTCGTCCGGCACCGGCCCTGCGCGCGACCGCGGGCCGGCCGGGTAAAGGCAGCGAGTTGACCATGTGAAGAGGACCCGAAAGCCGCGCACCGGTCTTGCGAACCACCCCGGGGCGTCTGCCACTATGTCCCAATGCCCCAGCAGCAGTCCTCCCCTCTTGCGTTCTTCGATAACGCGAACTCGCAGCCAGACTTCACCGTTGGCCTGCGCGGATACAACGTCGGCCAGGTCGATGACTTCATCGGTCGGCTGACCGCCGCGCTGACCCAGTCAGAGCAGGCCCGCGCCGAGGCCGAGCAGCGGATGAACGACGCCCAGCGTCGGCTCCGCCAGGCCGAGCAGCGCCAGAGCGCGCTGGAGCAGAAGCTCGCCGAGACCAACAAGCAGCTCGAGGAGAACAGCCGGCCGACCCTCTCCGGCCTGGGCACCCGGGTCGAGCAGATCCTGCGGCTGGCCGAGGAGCAGGCCAACGACCACCGCAACGAGGCCAAGCGCGAGTCCGAGGGCATCCTCTCCGCGGCCCGCCTCGAGGCCCGCGAGATCACCGACAAGGCCCGCGCCGAGGCCGCCGCGATGAAGGCCACCGCCGAGCGCGAGGCGGGCAGCGTCCGCACCGCCGCCGAGCGCGAGGCCGCCGAGGTGCGCGTGCAGGCCCGCCGGGAGGCGGACACCCTGCGGGCGGACGCCGAGCGCGAGACCAAGCAGCTGCGCACCGTCACCGCACACGAGGTCGCCGAGCTGAAGTCGACGGTCGAGCGCGAGGTGGCGACGCTGCGGGCGACCGCCGAGCGGGAGATCACCCAGCAGCGGGCGAAGGCGGCCCGGGAGGCCGAGGAGAAGCGCGCCGAGGCGACCAAGCTGCTCACCGACGCCCGCGACAAGCGCGACAAGGACCTTCAGGCCCTGGAGCTGCAGCTCGCCGAGCGGCGTGAGAAGGCCGAGCGCGAGGAGTCCGAGCGGCACGCCGCCCAGGTCGCGCAGACCCAGAAGCTGGTCAGCGAGGCCGAGCAGCGGGCCCGGGCCGCCCAGGAGCGGGCCAAGGAGATCGAGCAGCGCGCCGAGGCGCGCCGGGTCGAGTCCGAGCGCACCGCCAACGAGACGATCGAGAAGGCCAAGGCGCTCTCCGAGAAGACCCTCAACGAGGCCAAGGCCGAGGCAAACCGCCTGGTCACCGAGGCCCGCACCGAGGCCGACCTGACCACGCAGGCCGCGCGCCGCGAGGTCGAGGACCTCACCCGACAGAAGGACGCGGTCACCGCGCAGCTCGGCCAGATGCTCTCCGGCCTGGCCGGCATCGTGCCGGGCGTGCCGGCGGCGACCCCCGCGGCTGCGCCGGCCAAGCCGGAGGCCAAGGCCGACGCCAAGGACGAGTCGGTGAGCACGGAGTCCGCCGGCTGACACCGCGCGGCCGGGGCATGAACGGCGCGGGGCGACACCGGGTCACCGGTGGACCCCGCGCCGTGTGCGTTTCCCAATCCCTGGCATGCCCGGGTACGAACCGGGTGAAGTAGGTCCCAACAGGCGCGTCCGTATCGCCCCGGCAGAGCCGGATGCGTGTGAGGATGGGGGGCATGTCGCACGGCGAGGAACTGTTCGCCCTCGGCGGGGACGTGACCACGGAGCCCAGCTTCGAGTCCGCCCTGCGGGGGTACGAGAAACGGCAGGTCGACCGGTACGTCGCTCGCGCCGAGCACGAGATCGCGACACTGACGGCCGAGCGGGAACAGGCGTACACGCAGATCCACAAGCTCGCCGGCCAGGTCGAGGTGCTGCAACGCGACCTCGCGCAGGTGCGCAAGCAGATCGGGGTGGTGGACCGCGCCTCGTTCCGCCACCTCGGCCCCCGGGTCGAGCAGATCCTCACCCTCGCCGAGGAGCAGGCCGACGCCATCCTGATCGCCGCCAACGAGGAGATCGAGGCGCGGCGGGCCGCCGCCGAGCACATCGTCGCCGAGGCCAAGGAGCAGGCGGCCCAGGCGCTGAAGGACTTCGAGATCGCCCTCGCCGCCCGGCGGGCCGAGGAGGAGCGGCACAGCAAGGCCCGGCGCGACGAGGCGGACGCCGCCCTCAAGGCCGCCAAGGAGGACGCCGCCCGGCTCCGCACGACCACACAGGACGAGGTCGCCCGGCTCCGCGCGAACGCCGAGGAGGAGGTCGCCCGGCTCCGCGCGACCGCCCGGGAGGCGCTGACGAAGGCCCAGCAGGAGGCCACCCAGCTCCGCGACACGGCCAAGGAGATCCACACCCGGGCCCAGCAGGAGGCGACCAAGCTGCGCGAGGCGGCCAAGGAGGCGCACGCCAAGGCCCAGCAGGAGGCCACCCAGCTCCGCGAGGCGGCCAAGGAGGTGCACGCCAAGGCCCAGCAGGAGGCCAAGCGGCTCACCGACGCGGCCACGGAGGCCGGGCGGGCCACCCACGCCAAGGCGCTGCAGGAGGCGAAGCGGATCACCGACGACGCCGAGGCGGCGGCGAAGGGCACCCGTGACCGGGCCCGGCAGGAGGCGGAGCGGCTCACCACCCAGGCCGGTGAGGCGGCGAAGCGCCAGCGCGCCGAGGCCGAGGCGTACGTGCAGCGGATGCGCACGGAGACCGAGGCGTACGTGCAGCAGACCCGGTCCCAGACCCAGGAGGAACTGGGCGCGTGGCGGGCCGGCGTCGAGAAGGAGGTCAACGGCCGCCGGGAGGCCGCCGACCGCGAGCTGGTCCAGCGCAAGGCGGCCGCCGAGCGGGAGTACGCCGAGCGCCGCGACTCGCTGGAGCAGCAGTTCACCGCCCGGCAGGCCGAGTTGGAGCGGCAGTACACGGCCCGGCGGGAGGAGATCGAGGAGGGCGCCGCGGAGATCCGTCGCGCCGCCGAGCAGGACGCCCTGGCGATGCGTCAGCAGGCCGAGGAGGAGGCCGCCGAGCTGCTGCGCCGGGCCGAGGACGACGCGAACGACAGGCGCCGCAAGGCCGACGAGCACGTCTCCGCCTCCCGCCGCCAGTTCGAGGAGTACGCGGCCACGACGCAGCAGCACCTGGCGACGACACAGCAGCACCTCGCGGCGACGCAGCAGGAGGTGGCCGCCGGCCGGCAGCAGCTGGCGCACGTGATGCTGGAGATCGCCAAGGCCCAGCAGCAGCTGGCCGACCTGCGGCAGGAGACCTGGCAGTCCCGGCAGGAGTCCGACGAGCTCCAGCGCCAGCTGCTCGACCTGCGGCAGCAGGCCGCCGCGGCGGGCCTGTCCGCCGACGGCGCCGGTCCCGCCCGGGTCGGCCCGGCGAGCCCGGCCCCCGCCGCCCTGGCCGAAGCCGCACGGGCCGGGGCCGTCGACGCCCCCGCCCGGGTCAACGGTGTACCGATCGGGGCCGCCACCGCCACCGCCACCGGCACCGGCCCCACGGACCCGACCACCGGGCCGGTCAGGGCCGAGCCGACCGACGAGCCCGCCAGGGCCGGGGCCGCCCCGTCCGGGCCCCCCACCGCGGCCATCAGGGCGACCGCCGACGCCGGCTCGGCGAAGATCTCCCCGGCCGACGCCGCCGCGCCGGCGACGACGCCCACGGCCGACGATTCGCCGACAACGCCCACAGCCGACGGTTCGGCGCCGGCGAAGCTCGCCCCCGCCGACGAAGGCGCGCCGACGAAGGCCACCCCGGCGGACGGCACCGGGCCCGCGAAGGCCCGGCCGGTGGGCGAGCCGGTCACCACGGTGGACGGCGGAGCGGCGAGCGCCGGCGTGGACGGGGAGCCGACGATCGCCGCGGTGCCCGGCGAGGGTGGCCGGGAGGCCACGCCCACGAAGATCACCAGCACCGGCGAGAACGGCAAGCGCCCGACGAAGCCGACCACCGACGAGCGGAGCGCGAAGCCGAGCAAGGTGACCGTCGAGTCCGAGTAGTCCTCGGGTGGGTGCGGTCGGGGTGGGGCCCGCCGTGCCCGGCCCCGGGCGGTCGGGGCGGGTCAGGTGGGGCGGGGGCCGGGGACCGGGGTGTCGGCGAAGGCGGCGACGGTGCGATCGGCGTACGCGCTGACGTCGCCGGTCTCCATCGGGCCGTCCCAGGTACGCGGCAGGGGCAGCGGGGTGCCCGGGGCGACCCGGCGGACGATCTCGTCGAGCACGGCCTCGGCGTCGCCCACCCAGAGGTGCTTGGCGCCGGGCATCCCGACCACCTCGGCCTGCGGCACCGCCGCGAACCGCCGTCGGGCCTCGTCCGGCCGCAGGTAGTCGTCGAACTCCGGCACCAGGGCGGTCAGCGGCTTGCCCGCCTCGGCCCAGTTGCTCAGGTCGTCGGGGGTGGAGAAGCGCAGCGGCGGGGAGAGCAGGACGGCACCGGCCACCGCCGGGTCGCAGCCGTACTTCAGCGCCAGGTCGGTGCCGAACGACCAGCCGACCAGCCAGATGTTCGGCAGCTCGGCGAACTCCGCGTACTCGATGGCGGCGGCGACGTCGAACCGCTCGCCGACCGCCGCGTCGAACTCGCCCTCGCTGGTGCCGCGCACGCTGCTCGTGCCCCGGGTGTTGAACCGGAGCACGGCCAGGCCGGCCAGCGCCGGCAGCCGCCACGCCGCCTTGCGGAAGACGTGGCTGTCCATCATCCCGCCGTGGGTGGGCAGCGGGTGCAGGCAGACCAGGGTGCCGACCGGCTCCCGGTCCACCGGCCGGGCCAGCTCACCGACCAGGCGCAGCCCGTCGGCGGTGTGCAGCTCGATGTCCTCCCGGAGACCGGGCAGGATCGACGACGCGCGGATCGGTGTGCTCACCGCCCAAGTCTCGCGCGCCGCCACGCGTCCCGCCCGCCGGGGCGGAAACGGGGTGACCCAGATCGCTCAGCCGTACCGGGGAGCGCCGCGGCCCCGCTGGATCCTCGGGCCGCGCCGGTCCCGGGCCCGCCAGCACCCGCTGTGCCAGTGCCGGCGGTCGGTCAGGTCCCCCCGGTCGTCCGCCGGCCAGGCCACCACGTGCGCCACCCCGGGCCGGATCTCCTGGTCGCAGCCCGGACAGCGGTACGTCTTGACCGACGCGCCGCCCGAGATTCCGCGTACCTGCCAGTCGCCGTCGCGCCACTGCTGCACCGAGGGCACGCCCTGCCGGGCCCGCTCGGCGTCCAGGTGGGCGTGCTCGTCCCGCCGGGGACGGTTGCGACGGGGGCTCACGGTCAACAAGCGTACGGGCCGGCGCCCCCGACCAGCCCGGGGCAGGCCGTCCGGCCGGCGATCCCGGCCAGTCTCAGGTCTCCCGGCCAGTGGTGGTCAACAGGTCAGCAAGCGCCAACGCGGCCCCGAACGCGCGGAGCGGTCATTCCTCCCCGTCCCGGACGATTTGCCGGATGCGCTCGCGCGAGTAGCCGGTGACCGCCACTATGTCGACCTGTCGCGCCCCCGCCGCCGCCTCGGCCCGGATCGCCTCGGCCAGTTCGGCGCGCGCCGCGTCTACCCGGGATCGGGCCTCGGCGATCAGCCGGGCGGCCCGCTCCTCCGCGCGGGGCACGCCAGCCTGCGCCGCGCGAAGCTTCCGTACCGCCGCCTCCAGGTCCGCCACTTGGCCATCGTCCCTGGCCAACCGTTAGGCCAAGCCAACAATCCCCTTGATTGGCCAATTACATCTCTTGCTGATTGGCCAAGTTAATGGTGTGATACTTGGCATCGGCTCAGCGCCTGACGGAATGCGTGGCATCGAAAACCTCAGCGGGGATCGAGCGGGAGAAGGGGACCGACGTGGCCGAGTTCCAACCAACGGGGGCGATCGTGGTCGGCCCGCGTGAGCTTCCGACGGACGGGCGGGCGTGGGTCTGGATCGACAGCGGAAGCGGTCCGGGGCACAAGATCAGCGTTCGCCACGAAGACCTGACGCTCTCCGAGCTGGACGACGGCCAGGGCCAGGCGGCCATTTACAACCTACGCACCTACCGCTGCCGGAGGTGACCCGATTCCCGGCGCACGGAACCCAACCGCCTCTTGGGCTGGGGTTCCGTCGTCTGCGGATTCAGGTGGCGACCCGGGTCAGCGGCTGGTGTGGTCGCGGAACCCCCGGCCGCTCTTGCGACCCAGGTAGCCGGCGGTGACCAGGTGCTCCAGCAGCGGCGCCGGGGCGAAGCCGGGCTCGCGCAACTCCAGGTACAGCTCGCGCTGGATGGCCAGCGCGACGTCCAGGCCGACCACGTCGAGCAGCTCGAACGGCCCCATCGGGTAGCCGCAGCCGAGCTTCATCGCGTGGTCGATGTCGTCGGCCGTGGAGTAGTTGGCCTCCAGCATCCGCACCGCGTCGTTCAGGTACGGGAAGAGCAGCGCGTTGACGATGAAGCCGGACCGGTCGCCGCAGACCACGCTGGTCTTGCCGAGCCGCGCGCAGACCGCCCGGGCGGTGGCGGTGGCCTCCCCCGAGGTGCGGATGGTCCGCACGATCTCCACCAGCGGCATGATCGGCGCGGGGTTGAAGAAGTGCAGCCCGAGCACGTCGGCCGGCCGCTGGGTGGCCATCGCGACGTCGATCACCGGCAGCGACGAGGTGGTGGTGGCGAGCACGACGCCGGGCTTGCAGATCTCGTCGAGGCTGGCGAAGAGGGCCTTCTTGACGCTCAACTCCTCGACGACCGCCTCCACCACCAGGTCGACGTCGGCGAGGTGCTCCAGGGCGGCCGACCAGGTGACCCGGCCGAGCGCGGCGTCCCGGTCGGCCTCGCTCAACTTGCCCCGTACCACGCCCTTGTTCAGCGAGGTCTTGACCGCCTCGCAGACCTTCGCGGACTTCTCCGCGCCCCGGGTGACCGAAACGACCTCGTACCCGGCCTTGGCGAAGACCTCGATGATGCCGATGGCCATCGTCCCGGAGCCCACCACACCGACCTTGGCGGTCGCCCGGGCGCCGTCGGTCAGCGCCGGCTCCGCCGCCACGGGCGTGTGCTCGTCCGGTACGACCTTCGGCGAGCCCGGCCGTTCGTACGTGTAGAAGCCCCGGCCGGACTTGCGGCCGAGCAGGCCCGCGGTGACCATCTGCTTGATCAGCGGCGCCGGGGCGTGCCGGCGGTCCCGCCCGCCCCGCCGGTACATCGTGTCCAGGATCTCGTACGCGGTGTCCAGGCCGATCAGGTCCATCAGGGCCAACGGGCCCATCGGCAGGCCACAGCCGAGCTTCATCGCGGCGTCGATGTCCTCGCGGCTGGCGTAGCGCGCCTCGAACATCGTCACAGCGTGGTTGAGGTACCCGAACAGCAGGGCGTTGGCGATGAAGCCCGCCCGGTCGCTGATGGTGACGTCGACCTTGCCGAGGCGGGCGCACAACGCCTCCACGTCGTCGACCACGTCGGACGAGGTGACCACCGTACGGACCACCTCGACCAGCTTCATCACGGGCGCCGGGTTGAAGAAGTGGATGCCGATGACCTGGTTGGGCCGGGTGGTGGCGACCGAGATCTCGGTGACCGACAGCGACGAGGTGTTGGTGGCCAGGATCGCCTCGGGCTTGCAGACCCGGTCCAGCTCGGCGAAGATCCGCTGCTTGAGGTCGAGGTGCTCGGGAACCGCCTCGATCACCAGGTCCACCGAGCGCAGCGCGTCCAGCCCGACGGCGAAGTGCACCCGGGACATCAGCGCGTCCCGGTCGGCCTCGGCGAGCTTGCCCCGGGCGACCGCCCGGTCGGTCGAGCCGGTGAGGTTCGCCCGGCCGCGCTCCAGGGCGGCGTCGGAGATCTCGACCGCGACGACGTCGAGGCCGTTGCGCGCGAACACCTCGACGATGCCCGCACCCATGGTGCCCAGCCCCACAACGCCCACGCTGGTGAACTCGCGCGCCACGACCGGCCTCCCCAAAGTCCGCGGGACCGCATGAACGGCCACTAAGGTTATGCGCGCGAGTCTGCCACGTGACGCTCGGTTGTCGAGACGCGGTGGACTATCTCACGGTCCGTGCCGGCTTGCCGCACAGTCGGTGCCGCCGCGCCCGGCTCAGACCGTCGCCGGCACCCCGGCCAGCGCCAGCAGCTCGGCGACGAACTCCACCGGCCGTTCCAGGTGCGGGCTGTGCCCGCAGCCGGGGAGCACCACCTCCCGGTACGTCCCGCCGGCCGCCGCGTACCGCTCGAGCACCGCCCGGGTCTGGCCGACCATCGGCTGCGGCGGGCAGTCCGCCGCCCCCGGCCAGCCCGGCACCGCCCCGAGCGAGCCCAGGTACGCCAGGTCGAACAGCGAGGTGTCCGAGACGATCACGTCGGCGTCCCCGCGTACCCAGGTGACCGGGGGCTTGGCGGCGACGGACACCAGCTCGTCGGCGATCCGGAAGTGGGTCGGGGCCAGGGCGTTGAGCACGCCCCGCCCGCCCGGCGCGGTGCCCGGCCAGTGCGGCGATCCGGCGGCCGTGCCCGGGTAGTTGTCGTCCCCGGTCGCGGTGGACAGCACACTGTCCAGCAGCAGCTCCTCGTCCTCGCCGAGCGAGGCGGGGTCGGCCACGTACGCCGTCCGCAGCACGTTGCGCGGGCTCGTCGGGCCGTCCGTGCCCCGGTCACCGGCGGCCAGCCGGGCGACGAAGTCCGCGTTCGCGGTGCCGGCACCGGTGCCCGCGAAGTCGGGAGTGGTCGGCGTGCCGTCGAGGTCGCGGGTGCCGCCGAAGCCGTACGGGGAGACCGGCGCCTCCAGCAGCAGGCCGGCCACCCGGTCGGGGCGGTCGACCAGCAGCCGCATCGCCACTCCCCCGCCGAGCGAGTGCCCCACCACCACGGGCCGCGCCCCGGCCGGGAACAGCCCCGGCGCGTCGAGCAGCGCGGCGACGTCGTCGGCGAAGTCCCGCAGCCCCCGGGTGGCGTCCACCGGGGCGATCTCCGTGTCGCCGTACCCGCGCAGGTCGGGAGCGACGACCCGGAGGGTGGGGGGCAGCCGGCGCACCAGCGGCTCCCAGAACGCCGACGACGAGCAGTTGCCGTGAATGAACAGCACAGGCACCCCGTCCGGCGGTCCGGCGACCCGAAGCCGCTGGACGATCCCGTTCGCCGTGCGGGTGTGCTGTGCCGTCTCCATCCGCGGCATCGTGCCACGTCCCGCCCGTCCGCTCCATGTGGCCATCCCACTGCCCACCCGGGTCCGGGGTGTGTGCGCGCGCCTCAGGCCCTGGTGGCGGGCGGGGCGGGCAGCGGTAGCGGCAGGGTGGTGCGCCGGTCCCGACGACGACCACCGAAGGCCAGCCCCACCGGGTCGGTACGGGCCAGTCCGGGGTCGAAGAAGCGCAGCTCGGTGCGGCCCACCCGGAGCACGTCCCCGTCGGTCAACTGCTCCGGGCCCTCGATCCGGCGGTCGTTGAGCCAGGTGCCGTTGGTCGAGCCGAGGTCCATCAGCGACACACCCTCGGCGGTGAGCCACACGGTGGCGTGCCGGCGGCTCAGGTGCGGGTCGTCGACTCCGATGTCCGCGCTCGACCCGCGGCCGATCACCTGCGGTCGCGGGCTGAGCCGGAAGCTCGCCCCCCGCATCGGCCCGCCCGCCACCGTCAGCAACGGCAGCAGTTCCGGAAAAAGGTCCTCCATGGACGGTACGCCTCCAGCCACCAGGGTTCGGGCGTCAGACTGCCATCACACCGCACCCGTCCCCACCACCACAAGGTCACCCCAGCGGCACCGGCCGGACAGGTACCGTTGGCCGGTTCGGCACCCGACGTCCCTTTCCGCCCGCCGACCGTCGGCCCCTCGGTCCGCCGCCGGCGGACCTACCGACGGGTAGCCTGCGGGTCTAGACTTCGGCTATGACGGCTGTGCATGCCCCGGGTACCCCGGTCATCGAGGACGGCCGACTGGTGTCGACCAGCCCGGCCACCGGCGCGGAGGCGGGGCGGCTGCCGCTCGCGACCCCCACCGACGTCGCGCGGGCCGTCGACCGCGCCCGCGGGGCGGGGCAGTGGTGGGCCGGCCTCGGCTTCGCCGGCCGCCGGGAACGGCTGCTGCGCTGGCGGAGCCTGCTCGCCCGGCGGATCGAGGAGCTGGCCGCGCTGGTGCACACCGAGGGCGGCAAGCCGGTCGCCGACGCCGTCGTCGAGATCCTCACCGCGATCGAGCACGTCGACTGGGCCGCCCGCAACGCCCGGCGGGTGCTCGGGCCGCGCCGGGTGCGCTCCCGACTCATCCTGGCCGAGTTCTCCGCCCACCTCGAATACCAGCCGTACGGGGTGGTCGGCGTCATCGGCCCCTGGAACTACCCCGTCTTCACCCCCCTCGGCTCCGCCGCGTACGCCCTCGCCGCCGGCAACGCCGTCGTGTTCAAGCCCAGCGAGTACACCCCGGCCGTCGGGCAGTGGCTGGTGGACACCTTCGCCGAGGTGGTGCCGGAGCACCCCGTGTTCACCGCCGTGCACGGCCTCGGCGACGTCGGCGCGGCGCTGTGCCGGTCCGGGGTGGACAAGCTGGCCTTCACCGGCTCGACGGCCACGGCCAAGAAGGTGATGGCCGCCTGCGCCGAGTCGCTGACGCCGGTGCTGGTGGAGGCGGGCGGCAAGGACGCGATGATCGTGGACAGCGACGCCGACCTGGACGCCGCCGCCGAGGCGTGCGTCTGGGGCGCGCTCACCAACGCCGGCCAGACCTGCATCGGCATCGAGCGGGTGTACGCGGCCGAGCCCGTCTTCGACGCGTTCGTCGGCAAGGTGGTGGAGCGGGCCGGCCGGCTGACGGTCGGCGCCGAGGGGGCCGACATCGGGCCGATCACCATGCCCGGCCAGCTCGACGTGATCCGTCGGCACATCGACGACGCGCTGGCCCGGGGCGGCCGCGCCGTGCTCGGCGGCGCCGATGCCGTGCGGCCCCCGTACGTGCACCCGACCGTGCTCGTGGACGTACCGGAGGACTCGGACGCCGTCCGGGAGGAGACCTTCGGGCCGACCCTGACCGTCAACCGGGTCCGCGACGCCGACGAGGCGGTCGCCCGGGCCAACGCCCTCCCGTACGGCCTGGGGGGTTCGGTCTTCGGCCGGCGTCGGGCCATGGCCATCGCGCGGCGGCTGCGCTCCGGGATGGCCGCGGTGAACTCGACCCTGGCCTTCGCCGGGATGTCCACGCTGCCGTTCGGTGGCGTCGGCGACTCCGGCTTCGGCCGGATCCACGGCGAGGACGGGCTGCGCGAGTTCGGCCGGGCCAAGGCCGTCACCCGCCGCCGGGCCCGCTCCCTGCTGCCGGCGATGACCTTCGAGCGCACGCCGGCCGACGTCGCCCGCCTGGTCAAGGCCACCAAGCTCATGTACGGTCGCCGCCGCTGACCGCCCCTGGCCGCCGGGTACGTTGATCCACTCCATGTCGCCGACATGGCGGGCATCCCGCGGCTCGGACACCACCATGTCGCCGACATGGACCACCGGCCCACAGCGCCCGGGCCCGGCGGTCCGAGCCTGCTCAGAACAGCGTCAGCTCGTCCCGCTCGATGCCGCGCAGCTTGTCGTAGTCGACCACCACGCACCGGATGCCCCGGTCGGTGGCCAGCACCCGGGCCTGCGGCTTGATCTCCTGGGCGGCGAAGACGCCGGCCACCGGGGCGAGCAGCGGATCCCGGTTCAGCAGTTCGAGGTAGCGGGTCAACTGCTCCACGCCGTCGATCTCGCCGCGCCGCTTCACCTCGACCGCGACCGTGCCCTGCTCGGCGTCCCGGCAGAGCAGGTCCACCGGCCCGATCGCCGTCATGTATTCGCGGCGGATCAGCGTGTAGCCCTCGCCGAGCGTGCCCGGGTTGGCCGCCAGCAGCTCCTGCAGGTGCGCCTCGACGCCGTCCTTGCGCAGGCCCGGGTCGACCCCCAGCTCGTACGAGGTGTCCTGGAAGATCTCCTCCAGGGTGATCCGCAGTTCCTCACCGGCCTTGTTCACGACCCGCCAGACGCCCGGGGCCTCCTCCAGCCGGCAGGGCGGGCTCATCCAGTTCAACGGCTTGTACGCCCGGTCGTCGGCGTGGATCGACACCGACCCGTCCGCCTTCACCATCAACAACCGGGTGGCCATCGGCAGGTGGGCCGAGAGCCGTCCGACGTAGTCCACCGAGCACTTCGCAATCACCAGCCGCACCCGACGAGGGTAACGGAGACCCCGGCCCGCGCCACCGAGCGGCACTGGCGTGCCGGTGCGATGCTGAGACGGTGTTCGAAGTGCTCACGGGTACCGGTCTCGCCGCCTCGGCGGGTCTGAACGCCTACATACCCCTGCTCACCATGGGGCTGCTGGCCCGCTACACCGACCTGATCGAGCTGCCCAGCGGCTGGCAGTGGCTCGGCAACGGATGGATCATGATGATCCTCGCGGTGCTGCTCGCCGTCGAGGTCGTCGCCGACAAGGTTCCCGTGGTCGACCACGTCAACGACATCGTGCAGACCGTGGTCCGGCCGACCGCCGGCGGGCTCGCCTTCGGCGCCGGCTCCAGCTCCGAGACCGTCACCGTCACCGACCCCGGCCACTTCTTCTCGTCCAACCAGTGGGTGCCGGTGGTGACCGGCATCCTGATCGCCTTCGGCGTCCACGCGCTCAAGTCCGCCGCCCGCCCGGTGATCAACGCGACCACCGCCGGCGTCGGCGCCCCGGTGGCCAGCACGGCCGAGGACGCCACCAGCATCGCGATGTCCCTGGTGGCGATCATCCTGCCGGTGCTGGTGCTGGCGTTCCTGCTCGGCCTGGTCCTTTTCCTGTTCTGGTTCTTCCGCCGGCGCAAGGACCGCCGCCGGGAACGCCAGGCGGCCCGCGCCGCCGGCTTCCGCGTCTGAACCACCTCGGGTACGCCGCTGGCCGGCACCCCCGTCCTCCGGGGTGCCGGCCAGCGGCGTCGTGCCTGCCTGTTCGATCGTGCGTGTTCGGTTGTGCTCGTCGGGTCAGCTGTTCCAGTGCTGGGCGACGAGGTCGGCGGCCTGCTGCTCCCACTGGGCGTACGCGTCCGGGTACGCCGACACCTGCACCGTCTGCGCGGCCTCGGTCAGCGGCATGTCCTGCCACCCGTCCACCTGCTTCAAACCCTTCAGGAACGCCGTCGTCGAGTACTGCGGATCCGTGATCTGCTCCGGGGTGCCCCAACCCGACGACGGGCGCTGCTGGAACAGGCCCAGCGAGTCGTGGTCGTTACGGTCACCCAGGTGCCCCAGGTTCTCCAGCTTCGACTCCTGCAGGCTCGTGGCGATCGAGATCACCGCGGCCCGCTCGGGCAGGCCGGCCTTCTTCGTCGCCGCGATGATCGCCTTCGCGTTCGCCACCTGCTCGCCATCAAGGTCGATGCGCGACTGGGCGCCCTGCACCCCATGCGGGACCAGCTTGCCGCTGTCGGGCTTGTCGGCCTGCACGGCCACCGCGACCGGCTTCACCTGCGCCGGGGCGGCGTGGGCGGCGGTGGCGTGCAGCGGACCGGCGGCCAGGCCACCGGCGAACGCGAGACCGGCGATACCGAGAACGCTCTTACGCAGCATCGTGTTCATCATCAAAGCTCCATTCGGGGGTCGACACCCACGCCGGGCCACAAGGGGGACGGCCCTGTGCAGGGTGTGAGCACCGTCGGGGCGCTCGAAAGCCTGGAAGAAGAGGGGAAAGATCTGCCCGCCGCGCCGCGGGGCAGGGACCCGGTCAAGGCGAGGATGCCTGCGCTCGAGCCGGGGATGCCTCGGTTCCGGGCGGGGATGCCTCGGTCGGGGCGAAGGTGCCTGCCTCGGTCGAGCCGGGGGCGCCTCGGTCGAGCCGGGGGCGCCTCGGTCGAGCCGGGGGCGCCTCGGTCGAGCCGGGGATGCCTCGGTCGAGCCGGGGGCGCCTCGGTCGAGCCGGGGATGCCTCGGTCGAGCCGGGGATGCCTCGGTCGAGCCGGGGGCGCGTGCCTCGGTCGAGCCGGGGGCGCGTGCCTCGGTCTGGGCGAAAGGCGCGTCGGCGGAGGTGCCTCAGCGGAGGTGCCTCAGCGGAGATGCCTCGGCGGAGATGCCTCGGTGGAGATGCCTCGGTGGAGGTTCCTCGGCGGGGCGCCTCGGTCGGGGCGGGGGTGCCTCGGCGGAGGATTGCCTCGTCGCAGCGCCCGGGACCATGCACAACGACCGGCGGCCCGCCATCATTCCGGGGGACCCGGGTCACCCACCCCGCGGGGCGCCCTCTCGGCGCGCACCGGTGTTCAACGCCCCCACCCCCGCCACGATTCCGCCCCGACGATGGGCCCCCGGTCGCCCACCGGCACACCCAGGCCGGACATTCGACGCGAATGGGCACACCCGGACGAGTTGATCCACTCCATGTCGGGCGACATGGCGGTGTCCGAGCCCCGGGATGCCCGCCATGTCGCCGACATGGAGTCGATCACCACCTGAACCGGGCACCCGAACATGAACACCGAGGCAAAGACCGCGCCGGCCTGCCGCACGAGTAGGGCACATCGGCACAAACCGTGCACACGGCTACCGAACCGCAACCAGGCCGAACGGGCAGTAACCGAAACGAGCCGACGGACAGCAACCGGGACGAGCCGAACGGACAGCAACCGGGACGAGCCGAACGGGCAGCAACCGGGACGGGGCCGGGTGGGGCCCGCCGTGACCGGCGCAGGGATCAAGCCTGACCGCCCGGAGCCGGGCACGGTCGCCCCCAGCCCCCCTCCTTGCACCTCACAGAAGGGTGACGGCGTGGCCGATGGTGACGGGTGTCAGCGAGGGACGTTGCCCTTTCGCCGTCCGCGCTGGATGTCCAGCAGGGCGGCCAGCAGGGCGAGCGCGACGATGCCGGCGGCCAGCAGCAGCGAGTGCCGGAACGCCGCGGCCCAGTCCCCGTGCGTGGCGGCCAACGACGAGAAGAAGAGCGCGCCGACGGCCGCGATGCCGGCGGCGGAACCGATCCGTTGGCCGGTCTGGAGCATTCCCGCGCCGCTGCCCGCCTGGGGCACCGGCACCTGCGAGAGGGTGAGGGTCTGGTTGGGCGTGATGACCAGGCCGCTGCCCAGCCCGGCGACCAGGAGCGGGACGGCCGTACGGAGCGGGACGCCACCGTGCGGCTCGCCGTGCAGCACGAACACCACCGCGCCGAGGCCCAGCACCACGACGAACAGGCCGACGGCGACCAGTGGCCGGCCGTACCGGTTGACGATCCGGCCGCCCAGCGCGGAGGCGGCGGCCGACCCCAGGGCGAACGGCGTGATCGCCAGGCCGGCGACCAGGGCGCTGTAGCCGAGACCGATCTGCAGGTACAGCGTGAAGATGAAGAAGATCGCGGTGAACCCGCCGAAGTAGAGCAGCGCGATCAGGGCTCCCAGCGAGTACGACCGGAACCGGAACAGCCGCAGGTCGAACAGCGGCGTCCGGTGTCGCGCGTACCGGTGTTCCCACAGCGCGAAGCCGGCGAGCACGACGAGTCCGGCGGGGATCAGCAGCCACTTCCACGGCGTCTGCCACTGCCGCTCCTGCACCAGCGGCAGCAGTACCAGCACCACGCCGGCGCCGAGCAGCAGCACCCCGAGCGGGTCGAGTCGGTTGCGGTCGGCCGTGCCGGCAGGCTGCGCCGGCAGCAGGCGCCAGCCGAGGACGACCGCGACGACGCCCACCGGGACGTTGACGAAGAACACCCACCGCCAGCCGTCCTGCTCGCCGCCGAGCTGGATCAACAGCCCGCCGAGCAGCGGCCCGATCGCGGTGGAGATGCCGATGGTCGCGCCGAGCAGCCCGAACGGTCGACCCCGTTCCGGGCCCCGGAACAGCTGCTGGATCAGGCCGGTGACCTGCGGGTTGACGATGCCGGCGGCGGCGCCCTGCAACAGCCGCGCCCCGACCAGCCACTCTGGCGAGCGGGCCAGCCCGGCCAGGGCGCTGGTGAGGGTGAACAGGGCGATGCCGAGAACGAACGCGTTGCGCCGTCCCCGGGCGTCGCCGAACCGGCCCGCCGGCACGAGCGCCAGGCCGAAGGTGAGCGCGTACCCGGACAGGACCCACTGCAGGTCGCTCGGGGTGGCCCGCAGCGCCCGGTCTATCGACGGCACCGCGACGTTGACGATGCTCACGTCGAGCAGCGTCATGAAGGCGGCGACCAGCCCGACGCCGACCGCCTGCCACCGTCGCCGCTCGTCGCCGGGGTCCGCCGGCCGGCCCGGCTGTTCGGCGCTGGTCACGGTGCCCCCCGTCGCCCGGCGGTCGACTGTCCCTGACCGCTACCCGGGCCCCGTGGGGGCAAACCGCGACCGGGTGGGCTCACGCCATCTGGCGGGCGCACCAGCGGGGGCCGAAGTCCAGGCCCGCCATGGGGGAGTCCTCCCGGTGCAGGAGGTTCTTCTCGGTCAGCATGTGCAGCGGGGCGCGGATCTCCTCGGCGGACAGCCCCGACTCCTGCGCGATCATGTCAGGGTACGGGACCTGTCCCCGGGCCTCCAGCGCCGCCACCGCCTGGTACACCCGTTCCTCGACGTCCGACAGACGTACCTGCTGCATCGCTCTCCTCCTCGGCGTGACCGCCCGCCAGGGGCGGAACTGCGCTGCGCGGTTACCCGCCGCCCCGCCGTTGATGCCCGCCCGATCGAGCGGTTCGGCCCCGCCGTACCGGACGCGCCCCGCCACCTGCCGGGGCGCGGCGCGCGGGCCGTCGCGGCGGGCCGTGCCCTAGGCTGCAACCGTGATCAACTGGGACCTGGTCGTCGTCGGCGGTGGCCCCGCCGGGCTCTCCGCCGCCCACGTCGCGGCCACCGCCGGGCTGCGCACCCTGGTCGTCGAGCGGGCCGCCCATCCCCGGTACAAGACGTGCGGCGGTGGCCTCATCGGCACGTCCGTCGCGGCCGTCGGCGACCGGATCGACGTGCCGGCGCACGACCGGGTGGACCGGGTGACGTTCACCCGGGACGGCCGGCGGGAGTTCACCCGCCGGCACGCGGCGCCCCTGCTGGCGATGGTGCGCCGCGAGGAGTTCGACGACCGGCTGCGCGCCGCCGCCGTCGCCGCCCGGGCCGAGCTGCGCGAGCGGGTCGCGGTCCGCGCACTGGAGCAGCACCCCGAGGGGGTACGCCTGCGGCTCGCCGACGGCGAGACCGTGCACGCCCGTACGGTGATCGGCGCCGACGGCTCCTCCGGGGTGACCGCCCGGCACGTCGGCGTCCGGTACCGGCAGGTGGATCTGGGGCTGGAACTGGAGTTGCCGGTGCCGGAGCGGGAGCAGCGCCGCTGGCGCGGGCGGCTCCTGCTGGACTGGGGGCGCATCCCCGGGTCGTACGCGTGGGTCTTCCCCAAAGGCGACCGGCTGACGGTCGGGGTGATCGCGGCCCGGGGCGAGGGGGAGCGGACCCGCGAGTACCTGCGCCGATTCGTCGACCGGCTCGGCCTGTCCGGGGTGAGCGCGGAGCACGACTCCGGGCACCTGACCCGCTGCCGCGCCGACGACGCGCCGCTGCGCCACGGCCGGGTGCTGGTCGCCGGCGATGCGGCCGGCCTGCTGGAACCGTGGAGCCGGGAGGGCATCAGCTACGCGCTGCGCTCCGGGGCGCTGGCCGGGGCGGCCGTCGTCGACGGCGACCTGGACGGCTACCAGCGGTCGGTGGAGCGGGACCTGGTGCCCCCGATGCGGGCCGGGTACCGGCTGCTGGACGTGTTCTCCCGGCGACCGGACGTCTTCCACGCGCTGCTGGCCACCCCGCCCGGCTGGCGGATGTTCGTCCGGTTCTGCCAGGGCCTGACGAGCTTCGAGGAGACACTGACGCGGGCGCCGGTGCGGGCGGGGCTGGCCCTGCTGGACCGCCTCCCGTCGGCCCGGCAGACCCGTCGGCGGGCCGCCGCCGGCTGATCCGCACATCTGCTCGCGTCCGCGGCCCGCGGGCACGTCTGCCGCCTACGCCGGCGGGCCGCGGGTGTGGTCACCCGCGGCCCGCCGCACGACGTCGCGTCAGAAGACCGGCACGCCCTCGCGCACCAGCTTCCAGTTGGGGACGTAGAAGTCGGCCGGGTCGATGACGCCCTTGGCCTGCGCCCAGTCGATCAGCAGCTGGCGGATCTCCTGCTGCTGGTTGTAGACCTGGGTCTTCACGATGCCCGGGAAGTTGCCGCCGCCGCTGCGCCGGTAGTTGTTCACCGCGATCACGAACTGCGCGTCGTCGGCCACCGGTGTGCCGGTGCCCGGCAGGACCAGGCGGGTGATCCGCTGGCCGACCGGCCTGCTGATGTCGATGTCGTAGTCGAGCCCGGAGATGACGTCGTAGTTGTAGTCCGGGACGGCCGGGTCGCTGATCGTTGCCGGGTCGACCGGCGCGCCCACCGCCAGGGTGGTGAAGTACTTCGCCGAGTACTCCAGGTACGCCCGCACCTCTGCGCCGGTGAGCACCACGGCCTCGAGGGTGTTGTCGTACACGTAGAGCCCGGCCACGTCGCGGATGCGCACGTCACCGGCGGGGAAGACCGCCGTGCGGCTGAACGGGGCCGCGATCGACAGCACCGGCAGGCCCGCGTACGCCGTGCCGGCCAGCGCCTCCGTGACCACCTCGGTCTGGACGTGGTTGATGAAGTCCAGGATCGGGGTGTCCTTGTACCGGGACTCGGCGGCCGACAGCTCCACACTCGACCGGGCGACGACCTGGTTGACGTACGCGACGGTCTTGCCGTGCTGGCCGCGCACGGCCGCGAGGACCGCCGGGTCCTCGACCACCGTGTTGGTGTTCAGCATGCTGGCGCGCTTGGCGGCGACCTTCCAGCCGCCCCGCTCGCGGACCAGGGTGAAGTCCATCCGGGTCAGCCGCTGGCCCCACTTCGAGGGCTCGGACATCAGCACCTGGGCGCCGGTCTCCGTGTTGGTCACGAACTTCTCGACGACCTCGTTGTGCGCGTGGCCGAAGAGGATCGCGTCGATTCCGGGCACCTGCTCGGCGATCATGGTGCACGGGTTCTCGTTCGGCAGCTCCGGGCCGTAGCTGGAGGTGCCGCTGTCGCCGCCGTGCGCCGAGATCACGACGAGGTCGGCGCCGCGCACCCGCATGATCGGCACCCACTTGGCGGCGGTCGCCACCATGTCGGCGAAGGCCAGCTTGCCCTCGACGTTGCCCTTGTCCCAGATCGCCACGCCGGGGTTGGTCAGGCCCAGGATGCCGACCTTCAGCTTCGGCGCGCCGGCGCCGCCGAGGTCGACCTCCTTGATGACGTACGGCAGGTACGCCGGCTTGCCGGTGGCCTCGTTGATCGCGTTCGCGGCGAGGGCCGGGAAGCCGAGCTGGCCGATCCACCTGGCCAGCAGCGGCAGCCCGTAGTTGAACTCGTGGTTGCCCAGCGTGACGGCGTCGTACCTCAGCACGTTCATCGCGTTGGCCATCGGGTGCGTCTCGCCGGTGACGGTGATCGGCTCCTGCTTGGCGTAGTACGTGGCCAGCGGGGTGCCCTGGATGGTGTCGCCGGCGTCGAGCACCAGGGTCGCCTTGCCCGCGCGCTCCGCCCGGATCTGGTTGACCAGGGTGGCCAGTTTTGCGACGCCGATGTCGTTGTGCCGGCTGTCGTCGTACTCGGCGTCCTTGTAGTAGTCCCAGTTGTAGACGTTGCCGTGGGTGTCCGAGGTGCCCAGGATCGTCAGGTCCCAGGTCTTCGTGCCCTTCGACTCGGCCGCCCGGGCGGGAGCGCCGACGATCAGGGGGGCGGTCGCGGCGGCGGCCGCGACGGCCAGCACCTGGCGGCGCGATGCGCCGGAGGAAGAGGTCATGAGGAGCCTTTCCATGGGGGTGTACGCGTCTCGTGGACGCCGAGCGCACCATAACCATCCCTGGTCACCGGTGTCACAGCGGCCCGAGCTGTTCCACACCACCCCGGCGGCCGGACACCGCCGTGTCGCCGACATCGCGGCACGCGCCGAGCGACAGCCCGGCGTGGCAGCCGACCATTCGCTCGACGAGTCTTTCAGCTGCAGCGGAGCCACCCGCCCGGCGTGTTTCCGGCTTCAGCGGGGGTCGTCCGCCCGGCGTGTCTGTCGGCTTCAGCGGGGTCGTCCGCCCGGCGTGTCTGTCGGCTTCAGCGGGGTCGTCCGCTCAGGTGTCATTCGGCTTCAGCGGGGCCAGGCTGCCAGGCGGGCGCGGAGGCGGGCGACCTGCTCCGGGCCCAGGCCGTACCGGGCGAAGCGGCGGTCCGGCAGGCGGTCCAGGTAGCGGCCGGCGGCCCGGACGTCCTCCGGGTCGAGCGCCGGGTCCACCTGGCGGGCCAGGTCGAGCAGCTCGGGCACCGGGTAGTGCTCCAGGGCCGCCGCCACGTCGATGAAGTCGCGCACCTCCCGCCGGTTGACCAGCGCGGCCGTCTTGTTCGCCACCAGGTCGCGCAGGTCCATCACCGGTCCGAGGTCCATCACCACCGGGCTGCGTCGCCGGTCGAGCCGGGCCAGGCTCAGCCGGATCTGCCGGGAGCCCCGGCTGACCACGAAGTCCTTCAAGTCCCGGTCGAACCCGGCGAACAGCTCGCCCAGGTCGCTGTCCGGGTCGGCGTCGGTCACCTCGAAGCCGGCCTCCTCCAGCGCCGCCCGTACCCCCGTCGCCGCCGCGGCCGCCGCTCCCTCGACGTCGGCGAAGAGGTCCACGTCCTCCGTCGGCCGGAAGGTCAACCCGTGCGCGGCCCAGGCCACCCCGCCGCCGAGCACGAACCGGTGCCGCCCGGCGACCGACAGGGCGACCCGGGCGACCTCGCGGTAGAAGTCGTCCGGCGGGGCGTTGTCACTCACGCCGCGCGCAGCTCGTCGTGCCGGTGCTCCCACGCCTCGCGGACCCCGCGGGGCAGGTTGAGCAGGCACCACACCTGGCGCAGCAGGTGACCGTTGACCAGTTCGCGCAGGTCGTCCGCGCGGGTGGTCTCGCGCAGCACGTTCTCGTACATCCAGAGCAGGTCGTCCGGGTCGGCCAGGTCGAAGGTGCGCTCCGCGTTCCACATCAGGCGTACGGGCAACTCGACGATGCCTCGGGTGGGGCCCGTCAGCTCGGCCAGGGTGGAGGCGACCACGGCGGGGCGGCCCGGCCGGGCCAGGAAGGCCACGCCGGTGGAGGTGGGGGAGACGCCCTGCATGGTGTCAGGGTAACGCCTGGTCGGGGTGGTGGGGCGGTGCCGTTGCCCGGTTGGTGTGCGGTGGGGTCCGCCCCGGCCCGAGGGTGGCCGCCGCGTCTTGATCGACTCGATGTCGGCGACATGGGGGTGTCCGAGCCCTCCGGATGCCGCCATGTCGGCGACATGGGGGTGGATCACCCGACCCGGGTGCGGCGATCAGCCCCGTATGTCCGGTCCGTGGGTTGGGGTGTGACCGGCGTCGGGGTGGAGTCGTGGCCGGGGCGGGGTGGATGCCGGTGCCGTGATCGACTCCATGGTGGCGACATGGGGCTGTCCGAGTGACACGGATGCCCCGATGTCGGTGACACGGAGTGGATCATCCCGGCCCGGGTGCGGCGATTCGCCACCGTGTGTCTGGTTCGCGGCTGCTGCTGGGTGTGATCGGCGGCATCGTGGGGGCGGAATCGTGGCCGGGGCGGGGTCGTTACACCTGACGCACGGCCGAGGACGGCGTCCCGCTTCCGTGTCCGTGAGGCGGGTGGGCCGGGCCCGGAATGGTGACGGGCCGCCGGTCGTTGTGCATGGTCCCGGCGCCCGTGACGAGGCACCGCCTGCCCCGCGGTCGCACCGGCCAGAGACTTCCCCTCTTTCGAGCGCCTGACGGTGCTTGCGCACGCCCGCCCGACCCCCCTTGGGCAGTGTGTGCGCCAACCCCCGAATGGAGCTTTGATGATGAACACGATGCTGCGTAAGAGCGTTCTCGGTGTTGCTGGTCTCGCGTTCGCCGGTGGGCTGGCCGCCGGTCCCCTGCACGCCACCGCCGCGCACGCCGTCCCGGCGCAGGTGAAGCCGGTTGCCGTGGCCGTGCAGGCCGACAAGCCGGGCGTGGGCAAGGCCAAGCTGATTCCGCACGGGGTGCAGGGCGCCCAGTCGCGCATCGACCTTGATGGCGAGCAGGTGGCGAACGCAGAGGCGATCATCGCGGCGACGAAGAAGGCCGGCCTGCCCGAGCGGGCTGCGGTGATCTCGATCGCCACGAGTCTGCAGGAGTCGAAGTTGGAGAACCTGGGGCACCTGGGTGACCGTAACGACCACGACTCGCTGGGGCTGTTCCAGCAGCGTCCGTCGTCGGGTTGGGGCACCCCGGAGCAGATCACGGACCCGCAGTACTCGACGACGGCGTTCCTGAAGGGTTTGAAGCAGGTGGACGGGTGGCAGGACATGCCGCTGACCGAGGCCGCGCAGACGGTGCAGGTGTCGGCGTACCCGGACGCGTACGCCCAGTGGGAGCAGCAGGCCGCCGACCTCGTCGCCCAGCACTGGAACAGCTGACCCGAGCACGATCGAACACGCACGCAGGACGCCGCTGGCCGGCACCCCAGAGGACGGGTGCCGGCCAGCGGTGTCTTCGGAGCAGAATGAGGGCGTGGGTGCGACGGGGGAATGGTTGGAGCGGACCGGGGTGGTGGTGCTGCCGCGCGGGGCGACGGTACGCGGCCGACGGATCGGCGATCCGGCCACGCCCGCCGACTTCGCCCTGCTGCTGGCGCCCGGGCCGGTGCCGGCGTGGGCGTACCGGCGTGTGCGCTGGCCGGACTTCCTGCTGCCGCTGGACCGGGCCGACGCCCTGGACGCCCTCGGCGAGGCGCTGCGTCGGGCGTACTCCGGGGAACGGGTGGAGGTGGCCTGCCGCGGCGGTGTCGGCCGCACCGGGACGGCGCTCGCGGCGCTCGCCGTGCTCGACGGGCTGCCCGCCGAGCGGGCGGTGGCGTGGGTACGCGAGCGCTACCATCCGCGCGCGGTGGAGACGCCGTGGCAGCGGCGCTGGCTCCGGCGGTTGCCGGGCTGACCCCCTCCGGCGGCGGCCGTGCTGGCCGCTGCCAGACGGTCCGGCCCGCCGGTGACTGCTGCCCCGACGTCCCGGCCCCCGCCGGCGACTGCTGCCCCGACGTCCCGGCGCCCGCCGGCGACTGCTGCCCCGACGTCCCGGCCCGTCAGCGCGCGACGTACTCGCGCAGGTGGGTGGCGGTGAGCGTGTCGCCGCGCGCGACGAGGTCGGCCGGGGTGCCGGTGAAGACGACGCGCCCACCGTCGTGGCCCGCGCCCGGGCCGAGGTCGATGATCCAGTCGGCGTGCGCCATGACCGCCTGATGGTGCTCGATGACCACGACCGTGTTGCCGGCGTCCACGAGGCGGTCCAGCAGGGCCAGCAGGTTGTCGACGTCGGCCAGGTGCAGCCCCGTCGTCGGCTCGTCCAGCACGTAGGTGTTCGCCCTGTCGCCCATGTGAATGGCCAGCTTGAGCCGCTGCCGCTCGCCGCCGGACAGGGTGGTCAGCGGCTGGCCGAGGCTCAGGTAGCTCAGCCCCACGTCGGCCAGGCGGTCCAGCACCGACCGGGCCGCGCCGCTGGGGAAGAAGTCCCGGGCCTCGGTGACGGACATGGCGAGGACCTCGCTGATGTTCTTCCCGCGCAGGGTGTAGGCGAGCACCTCGGGGGTGAACCGGCGCCCCTCGCACTGCTCGCACACCGAGGCGACCCCGGCCGTCATCGCCAGGTCGGTGTAGACCAGGCCGATGCCCTTGCATCCCGGACAGGCGCCCTCGGAGTTGGCGCTGAACAGGGCCGGCTTGACCTTGTTCGCCCTGGCGAAGGCGGCACGGATCGGGTCGAGCAGCCCGGTGTAGGTGGCGGGGTTGCTGCGCCGGGAGCCGCGGATCGCGGACTGGTCGACCACCACCACCCCCTCGCGGCGGGGAAGCGAGCCGTGGATCAGCGAACTCTTGCCGGAGCCCGCGACACCGGTCACCGCGGTCAGCACGCCGAGCGGCACGTCGACGTCGACGTCGCGCAGGTTGTGCAGGTCGGCCCCGCGGATGGGCAGGTGTCCGGTGGGCCGGCGGACGTGCTCGCGCAGGCGTACCCGGTGGTCCAGGTGCCGTCCGGTGAGCGTGCCGGAGCGGCGCAGCCCGGCCACGTCGCCGACGTGGCAGACGCGCCCGCCGTCCGGGCCGGCCCCCGGGCCGAGGTCGACCACGTGGTCGGCGATCGCGATGGTCTCCGGCTTGTGCTCCACCACCAGCACCGTGTTGCCCTTGTCCCGCAGCCGCAGCAGCAGGGCGTTCATCCGGGCGATGTCGTGCGGGTGCAGGCCGACCGTCGGCTCGTCGAAGACGTACGTGACGTCGGTGAGGCTGGAGCCGAGATGGCGCACCATCTTCACCCGCTGCGCCTCGCCGCCGGAGAGGGTGGCCGACTCGCGGTCGAGGCTGAGGTAGCCCAGGCCGATCTCGACGAGCGACGCCAGCAGGTCCCGCAGGTTGCCCACCAGCGGCGCGACCGACGGGTCGTCCACGCCCCGGACGAACTCGGCCAGGTCGCTGATCTGCATCGCCGAGCACTCGGCGATGTTGCGGCCGTCGATCCGGGCGGACAGGGCGGCCTCGTTGAGCCGGGCGCCGTGGCAGTCGCCGCAGGTGGTGAAGGTGACCGCCCGCTCGACGAACGCCCGGATGTGCGGCTGCGTCGGCTCCTTGTCGCCCAGGTAGAGCCGGCGGACCTTGACCACAAGGCCCTCGTACGTGAGGTTGCCGCCACCGACCCTCAGCTTCGTGAGGGGTTTGTGCAGCAGGTCCTGCCACTGCTGCGGGGTGTAGTCCCAACGCCGCTCGGTTAAGGCGTTGTGGCGGCTGTCGAGGGGTGTGTCGCTCAGGCAAACAGAAGCGGAGTTCCGGTATTGAGGTGAGTCACTCCAAGAAACCCTCGAGACCAGGAACTCCGCTTTG
>NZ_JBDPMC010000110.1:0-17710 GCF_039871625.1 Micromonospora sp. B11E3
GTTGCCAAAGGAATCCACACCAGCCGAACCAAAGCTCGACCAGCGCGGGGGTAAATCATAATTGGCACTGGCTTATCAAGCACCCTGTTGAGTTCTCAAAGAACAACCACACACCAACCAGAAACCCCCCATCAGGAGGACCACCAGCCGGGGCATTTCGTCCCGTGACCCGCCGCTCTCGCGCCGGGCACTTTTACTACGTTACCCGCCGGTTTCCGCCCTGTCAAACCGGACCCTCCCGATCTGACCCGCTTCCACCCGAATCACGGGCGCCACAGAACCAATACGGCTTCCGCCGTATCCATTCCATGACTTCCGGTAGGCCGGCCGCCGCGGTAGCCCGCGGCTTGCCCGGTTCCCCACCGGCGATGAACCATACCCGGTCGGCTCCGCCCCACCAAATCCGCCCTCCGGCAGATCCGGGGCCCCGCCCGGCACGGACTCACGAAGAGATACAACCCCCGTGGCCCGAAGCTCATTCCCGCGCCCGGCCTTCAGGGTATTCGCCCTGATTCGTCCGTTCCGCGCTGGCAGGAGAAAAGTTACGCCCCCGCCGGATTGATCGTCAAATCCGGCGGGGGCGTCGCGCGTCACACCTTCGCGTACGCCACTATCGGCGCAGCTCCACCCCGGCGAAGGACTTCTTGCCACGGCGCAGCACCAGGTACCGGCCGTGCAGCAGGTCCTCGGGGCCGACCGTCGCGTCGACCTCGGCGATCCGCCGGTTGTTCACGTACGCGCCGCCCTCGGCGATGACCCGCCGGGCCTCCTTCGTGCTCGGCACCAGGCCCGACTCCTTCAGCAGGCCGGCCACGTCGGGCAGCTCGGCGAGGTGGACCAGGCCGGCCTCGGTGAGGGCGGCGCGCAGCGTCTCCGGGGCGAGGTCGTCCAGCGACCCGCGGCCGAACAGCGCCTGGCTGGCGACGACCGCCTGGGCCATCTCGCGCTCGCCGTGCACCAGCGAGGTCAACTCCTCGGCGAGGGCCCGCTGGGCGAGCCGGGCCTGCGGCCGTTCCGCGGTCTCCTGCTCCAGCTGCTGGATCTCCTCGCGGGAGCGGAAGCTGAAGTAGCGCAGGTAGCGGGTCACGTCCCGGTCGTCGGCGTTGAGCCAGAACTGGTAGAACGCGTACGGGCTGGTCAGCTCCGGGTCGAGCCAGACGGCGCCGCCCTCGGTCTTGCCGAACTTCGTGCCGTCGGCCTTGGTCACCAGCGGGGTGACGAAGGCCTGCACGGGCCCGGCCCCCCGCCGGCGGACGTAGTCCACGCCGGCGGTGATGTTGCCCCACTGGTCGGAGCCGCCGAACTGGAGCTGACAGCCGTGCCGGCGGTGCAACTCGTAGAAGTCGTTGGCCTGGAGCAGCTGGTAGCTGAACTCGGTGAAGCTGATGCCGCTCTCCAACCGGGCCTTCACCACCTCCCGGGCCAGCATCTTGTTCACGGGGAAGTGCTTGCCGACGTCCCGGAGGAACTCGACCACCGACATCTCGCCGGTCCAGTCCAGGTTGTTCACCATTTGGGCCGCGTGGTCCCCCGTGTACGAGACGAAGGGGGCGAGCTGCTCGCGGATGCGGGCCACCCAGCCGGCGACCACCTCGGGCGGGTTGAGCGACCGCTCGGCGCTCTCCTTCGGGTCACCGATCTGCCCGGTGGCCCCGCCCACGAGCAGCAGCGGCCGGTGCCCCGCGAGCTGGAGCCGGCGGGCGGTGATGACCTGCATGAGGTGGCCGACGTGCAGACTGGCCGCCGTCGGGTCGAAGCCCACGTAGAAGGTGGCGGCAGGGCCGTCGAGCAGCGCGCGCAGCTCGTCGGGGCCGGTCGAGTCCTGGATCAGGCCTCGCCACTGCAGGTCTTCGGTCAGGGAGTCCCGCCCGGACGGCGGGAGGCTGCTGTCGGTCACGGTCACCGATTCTCCCCCATCCCCCGGGGCCCGCCGCACCCGGTTTCGCGCTGATCACTGCCGTTAGGCTGGGCCCGCTGCGCGGATGCGAGGAGGAGCGTCGTGGAGATGCCGGACCTGACCGGTGGTTTCGTGGCCCTGCTCGGCCTGGAGTTCGGCGAGGTGAGCGGGGACAAGGTCGTGATCCGGTGGCGGGTCCGCCCGGAACTGCACCAGCCGCACGGAATCCAGCACGGCGGGGTGTACTGCGCGGTGGTGGAGACGGCGGCGAGCGTCGGCGGGTCGCTCTGGCTCGGCGACAAGGGCCGGGTGGTGGGCGTGTCCAACCAGACGGACTTCCTGCGCGCGGTCCGCGAGGGGGAGCTGACCGCCGTCGGCACCCCCGTGCACCGGGGCCGCAGCCAGCAGCTGTGGCAGGTGGAGATCACCGACGAGGCGGGACGGCTGGTGTCGCGCGGACAGGTCCGGTTGCAGAACCTCACCCCCGCCTGAGCCGGCCGCCAATGCCCGGTTCGGGGCGAAAGTAGCGGTTTCGCCGGTTAGGGTCGCGGCGATGAGACGACCCGAATCGCGTCCGGCGTGAGGAGGCTTTTCGCCGCCACGCTCGGCATCCTCTCCGCCGTCGGCGGCTTCGTGGACGTCGGTGACCTGGTGGCGGCGAGTCAGGCGGGCGCCCGCTTCGGCATGGCGCACGCCTGGGTGCTGCTGCTCGGGGTGGCCGGCATCTGCGCGTACGCGGAGATGGCCGGACGGATCGCGGCGGTCAGCGGGCGGGCGGTGTTCGACCTGGTACGGGAGCGGCTGGGCCCACGGGTGGCGCTGCTCAACCTGGTGGCGTCGTACCTGGTGACCGTGCTGACGCTGGCGGCGGAGCTCGGCGGCGTGGCGCTGGCCCTGCAACTGGCCTCGGGGCTGAGCTACCTGGTGTGGGTGCCGGTGGCCGCCCTCGCGGTCTGGCTCGTGCTGTGGCGGGTGGGGTTCCAGGTGATGGAGCGGGTGTTCGGGCTCGCCGGGCTGGCGCTGGTGGTGTTCGCCGTGGCGCTGCTATGGCTGCCGACCGACTGGGCGGCGCTGGGCCGGGGGGTGGTGCACGGCGGCGCGGCGGGGCACGGCTGGGGGGCGTACTGGTTCGTCGCGGTGGCGTTGTTCGCCTCCACCGTCAGCCCGTACGAGGTGTTCTTCTTCTCCTCCGGCGGGGTGGAGGAGCGCTGGGGCAGCGCGGACCTGGCCAACGCCCGGTCCAGCGTGCTGATCGGCTTCCCGGTCGGTGGGTTCCTCGCCCTGTCGCTGATCGCCACCGCGGCGGTGGTGTTCCATCCGGCGGGGGTGGCGCTGGACTCCCTCGAACAGGTGGCGCACCCGGTGGTGCTGGCGTTCGGGGGCGTGGGTCTCGCGGTGGCGGTGGTGGCGTTCTTCGCGGTGACCTTCGGCGCGGCCCTGGAGACCGGGCTGTCGGCGGCGTACGCGGCGGCGCAGTACTTCGGCTGGCAGTGGGGCAAGTGGGTCCGGCCGCAGGAGGCGGCCCGGTTCCACGCCGTGCTGCTCGTCAGCGTGCTGCTCGGGGTGCTGATGCTGCTCACCACCGTCGATCCGATCCGGCTCACCGAGTACATGCTGGTGCTCAGCGCGGTGGTGTTGCCCCTGACGTACCTGCCGATCCTGATCGTGGCGAACGATCGGACGTACCTGGGCGACCGGGTCAACGGGCGGCTGGTGAACCTGCTCGGGTCGGTGTTCCTGCTGGTGATCGTCGCCGCGTCGGTGGCGGCGATCCCGCTGGCGGTGGCGACGGGGATGGGCCGGTGAGGCTCCAGCTCAACGGGCGGCTGCTCGACCGGCAGATCGTGGACCGGGACGGGCGGCTGGTCGGCAAGGTCGACGACGTCGAGTTCGCCTCCGACACCGACGGCGTGCCGTACGTGCACGCCCTGCTGACCGGGCAGGTGGCGCTGGGGCAGCGGATCGGCGGGCGGGTCGGACGGCTGCTGGTGGCGGTGGCGGAGCAGTTCGTCGAGGACCTGCCGGCGGCCCCGATGCGCATCCCGTACGGGCTGGTGGAGCGGGTGGACAGCGCGGTGCGGCTGCGGGTGCCGCTGGACGAGTTGCCCCGTTCCCCCGTCGAGGCGTGGCTGCGCCGGCACCTGATCGACCGGATTCCGGGGGCCGGGCGTGCGAGCGGGTGAGCTGCTCGGCCGCACGGCGTACGACCTGCACGGCCGGCGGCTGGGGCGGGTGGTGGATCTGGTGGTGCGCGGCGGCCCGGACGGGCGGCTGCGGCTGACGGACCTGGTGGTCGCCCGGCACTGGTACGGCGGGATGAGCGGCCGGCTGATCGGGCCGGAGCGGCACCCGTCCGGGCCGTGGCTGATCCGCGGCGTGGCGCGGCTGCTCAGCCGGGGCAGCCGGCAGGTGCCGGCGGACCTGGTCCGGTTGGTCCCCCCGGTGCCCGGCTTCCCGTTCGGTGAGCCGGGCGGCGGCCCGGGCTGAGCGTCCCGCCGGCCGCCGGGTCGTCCCGCGCCGCTCGCGGCGAGGTTCAGCCGTGGGCCGGGTCGAGGACTGGGGCGGCGTAGGGCTGTCTGTGCCCCGCGGGCGCGCCGGCGAATCCTCCCGGCCGGGGCGCCGGTCAGGCCCGCGTGGGCCGTGGCAGGTCCAGCACGTACGAGCCGCCCTCGGGGCGGAAGCCGAGCCGGTGGTAGTAGGGGGCGATCATGCCGGGCGGGCTGACCACCCGGCGGTAGCCGCGTTCGGTGAACAGGCTGCTGCGCCGGTAGACGAACTCGCCGGGGGTGAAGTCCCGGAACCGTTGGGTCACGTAGTCCAGGTCGACCTGGACGACGTCGCCCTCGGCGTGGGCGAGGACCACCCCGACGACCTCGTCGGTACGCAGGACGAGGAACGCGGAGCGCCCGCCGGTGTGCGCGTCGAACTCGTCGAACCGGAAGCCGGGGTTGAACCGGGCGATGTCGGCGGCGTGCACCCGCAGGGTGTGGGCGAGGAACTGGTCGTCGACGCCGACCTCGACCACCTGGTACGTCCGCGCGTCGTGCCGGGTGGCGAGCATTCCCCGCAGGTACGACAGGTTGATCACGGCGAGGACGACGTTCAGCCCGACCATCGGCCAGACCTCGAGGGCGGCGTTGTAGCCGATCAGCACGAAGCAGCCGACGAGGTTCAGCGCGCGCAGCCGGAGGATGCGCGCCTGCAGCAGGGACCAGACCAGCAGTGCGGAGCCGGTCCAGCCGATCATGTCCAGCCAGTTCACCCCGCGAGAGTAGTGCTCACCAGTTCAGCGCGCCTCCGCCGGCCGGATGCCCACGACGGGACGGCCGGCGCGGCAGGCCGGGTGAAACGGCGGGCGGGTCACCGGCCGGCGAGTTCGAGGACGTACTCCTCGACTTCGGTGCCGCGGCCGTTGGCGTACCCCTTGTCCTCGCCGCACACGACGAAGCCGCACTTGCGCAGGACGGCGAGGGAGGCGGCGTTGTCCTTGGCGGCGCGGGCGTGCACCGGGCGCTGGGGCAGCTCGGCCAGCAGCGCGGCCAGGGCCCGGGTGGCGTAGCCGCGGCCCCAGCGGGTGCCGTCGATCCAGTAGCTGACCTCGGTCCGCTCGTCGACGGGGAACGCGGCGACGTGGCCGACGACCGCGCCGTCGACGGTGATCGTGCGGTTGACGATCCTAGGGTCGGCGCGGATGCGCCGCCAGTGCGCGTCGAACGCCGCCCGGTCCGTCGGGTCGGCGGGGCCGAAGGCGGCCATCCAGTTGGCCTCCGGGTCCTGCTCGAAGGCGAAGAAGTGCGGCAGGTCGTCGTCGCGCACCGGGCGCAGGCGCAGGTCCTCGGTCACCGCCGCAGGCTACCCGGTCGGGGGCAGGGCGGCCGTCGGGTAGCCGTACAGGTCGAGCAGGCGCACCCGGGCTGCCTGCAGCCGGTCCACCACCACGCTCATGAAGCGGGTGGTGAGCTGCCGGCCGAACGCGTCGTCGGACTCCATCAGTCGGCGTACCCCGACGGCGGTGAACTCGACGGCGGTGCTGCGCCGCACGGCGACCGCCCCGAACTGCCACCGGTACGGCGGGAACAGCCACGACCAGCCCAGCACGCCCCCGGGGCCGATCGCCTCGATCCCGACGTCGCCCCGGCCGGGCACGGGCACGTCCAGCGCCACCTCCCCGCCGCGGACCAGCCAGAACCGCTCGGCGGGCTGGCCGGCGCGGAACAGCCGGTGGCCGGGGTGCCAGACGACCGGGCGGGCGTACCCGGTCAGCCGGATCAGCCAGGGCTCCGGCACGCCGGCGAGGAACGGGTGGGCGCGGAGCATGTCGAGCGGGGTCATCATGGCGGTTCCCTCCGTGGCGTGGCCCGGTGCGGCGCCGGCCGGCGCCGCGTCCCGCCCCTCTCACGGTGACCGTTTCCGCCCCCGCTGTCGAGGGTCCCGACTCCTATCCGACCCGGCCACGGCGCGGCTTCTTCCGGCCGCCGATCGGGCCGGTCAGCGGGTCGGGGGCGGGGCGGTCGGGTAGGCGTACAGGTATCAGGCCGGGTGGACGTGCACAATGATGACCTGGACGTCCTTCGAGCCGTCGAAACGAAGGTCGTACGTGACCTTGAGTCCGGTCGATTCCCCCGGCCCCAGGGCGAAGGCGCTCTTGTCCTCTGGCCTGCTCGAGATGGAGTCGATCCAGCGGTCTGCCGACTCTTCGTCGATGCCGTAGCGATCAACACCATCGAGGATCAGAGCGGTGTAGTCCTTGAGGGACTCGGCCGTGAGGAAGTACGTGACCTCGCGGAAGTCCGGCCCGGTGTTCATGCCGTTCAGGCGCAGCCGGTCCGTCTTGGCGCCCCGCCGTACGGCACGACGCAACCCGACAGAAGCAGCGGTACGAGCAGAAATAGGGCGGCAATGCGCTTCACACCTATTCCCCAGTGACGCGTGACGGTCAGACCAGTAGATCACCAGTTTGGGGCGGTGGACTCGTCGGCGGGGCCGCGACTCCTGTCCGACCCGGCCACGGCGCGGCGTACGCGGCGGCGTGTCCGGGGAAATGCCGGAGGTCGGCGGGCCGGGCGTCGACAATGGCCTCTGACCGGACCCGGGAGCGCTGATGAGCCGACCTGTCGTGGTGGGCGTGGACGGATCACCGTCCAGCCTGGCCGCCGCCGAGCACGCCGCGCGGGCCGCCAGTCGGCGGTCCCGTCCGCTGCTGCTGGTGCACGGCTACCTGCACCCGCTCGGCTACGGCGTGCCGCTCAACCCGTACGACCTGGGGGTGCCGGCGCCGACCGAGGAGTCCCGGCGGATGCTCGAGGAGGCGGCGGACGGGCTGCGCCGGCGCTGGCCGGGCCTCGACGTCGGCGTGCGCCAGGTCACCGGCGGTCCCGCGGCCAGCCTGGTGGAGGAGTCCCGCCGGGCGGAGCTGGTGGTGGTCGGTAGCCGGGGGCTGGGCGGCTTCGCCGGGCTGCTGCTGGGGTCGGTCGGCGCGCAGGTCGCCGCGCACGCGCACTGCCCGGTGCTGGTGGTGCGCCCCGCGGAGCAGCCGATCCCGGTGGACGGGCCGGTGCTGGCCGGGGTGGACGGGTCGGAGCGGGGGCGGCTCGCCGTGGCCCTCGCCGCCGACGAGGCGGCCCGCCGGGACGTCCCGCTGGCGCTGGTACACGTCCGGGCGGCCGACGACGCGCGGCCGGTGCCCGATGCGCTCGGGGAGGCGGGGGCGGCGTCCCGCGCCGGGTCGGACGACCTGCTCGCTCAGTCGGACGACCTGCTCGCTGAGTCGGACGACCTGCTCGCCGCGGCGGCGACGGAGGTACGGGCGGCGCATCCGGGCCTGGCAGTCGAGGAACGGCCGGTCCGGGCGGCGAAGCCGGAGCGGGCGCTGGTCGAGGCCAGCGGCGGCGCGGCCCTGCTGGTGGTGGGCACGCGCGGGCGCGGCGGCTTCGCGGGGCTGCTGCTCGGCTCGGTCGCCCAGACGGTGGTGCAGCACGCCCACTGCCCGGTGCTGGTCGCCCACCCGTACGAGGCCGGGGCGGACTGAGCCGGCCGCCGCGCGGTCCCTGGGCGGACCGGGTGAGCCGTCACGCGGTCAGCCGGGCGGACCGGGTGAGCCGCCGCGCGGTCAGCCGGGCGGACCGGGTGAGCCGCCGCGCGGTCAGCCGGGCGGGCCGGGTAAGCCGTCACGCGATCAGCCGGGCGACCGGGACGGGTCGTCGCCCGCGAGCAGCTCGTCGAAGCTGGTGGTCAGCGCGAACGGGTCCGGCGGGACGGCGGCCGGACGGCGGCGTACCTGCTCGGCCAGCTCCGCCGCGGCCCGCATGATCCGGCCGCGCAGCGCGCCGTCGGCGGTGCCGCCCGACCAGTCCTCGGGCGCGGCGAAGACGGCCGTGGGCACGACCACCGCCCGCAGGTACGCGAACATCGGCCGGACCGCGTGCTCCAGCGCCAGCGAGTGCCGGGCCGTGCCGCCGGTGGCGGCGATGAGCACCGGCCGGTCCACCAACGCCTTGGCGTCGAGCACGTCGAAGAACGACTTGAACAGCCCGTTGAACGACGCGTTGAAGATCGGGGTGACCGCGAGGACGCCGTCGGCCCCGGCGACGGTGTCCAGGGCCTGCCGCAGCGCGGGCGACGGGAAGCCGGTGAGCAGGTTGTTCACCACGTCGTGGGCGTGGTCGCGCAGCTCGACCGTGCGCAGCTCGGCCTCGACGCCCCGGCCGGCCAGCTCGGCGCGGGCGGCCGCGGCGAGCTGGTCGGCGAGCAGCCGGGTGGACGAGGGCTGGCCGAGGCCGGCCGACACGACGGCCAGGGTGCGGCGGGTCACCGGCCGGCCTCCGTCCCGGCGGCGGCCGGCGTCGCGTCGTCCGCCCGCGCGTCCCGGGCGGCCTTGCGCGAGGCGTGGGTGGGCGCCTCGGGCACGTGGGCGGGGCGCAGCGCGGCGAACTCGCGGCGCAGCACCGGCACCACCTCCTCGCCGAGGATGTCGAGCTGCTCCAGCACCGTCTTCAGCGGCAGGCCGGCGTGGTCGACGAGGAACAGCTGGCGCTGGTAGTCGCCGACGTAGTCGCGGAAGCCCAGGGTACGGTCGATCACCTGCTGCGGGCTACCCACGGTCAGCGGGGTCTGCGCCGTGAACTCCTCCAGCGACGGGCCGTGCCCGTACACCGGGGCGTTGTCGAAGTACGGCCGGAACTCGCGGACCGCGTCCTGCGAGTTCCTCCGCATGAACACCTGGCCGCCGAGCCCGACGATCGCCTGCTCCGGAGAGCCGTGGCCGTAGTGGGCGAAGCGCTGCCGGTAGAGCCCCACCATCCGCTGGGTGTGCTCCCTCGGCCAGAAGATGTGGTTGGCGAAGAAGCCGTCGCCGTAATAGGCGGCCTGCTCGGCGATCTCGGGGCTGCGGATCGAGCCGTGCCAGACGAACGGCGGTACGCCGTCGAGGGGACGAGGCGTCGAGGTGAACGACTGCAGCGGGGTGCGGAACCGGCCGGACCAGTCGACCACGTCCTCGCGCCACAGCCGGTGCAGCAGGGCGTAGTTCTCGACGGCGAGGGGGATGCCGTTGCGGATGTCCTGGCCGAACCAGGGGTAGACCGGCCCGGTGTTGCCCCGGCCGAGCATCAGGTCGACGCGCCCGTCGGCCAGGTGCTGGAGCATCGCGTAGTCCTCGGCGATCTTCACCGGGTCGTTCGTGGTGATCAGGGTGGTCGCGGTGGACAGCAACAGCCGCTCGGTGCGCGCCGCGATCCAGCCGAGCATGGTGGTCGGCGAGGACGGCACGAAGGGGCGGTTGTGGTGCTCGCCGGTGGCGAAGACGTCGAGGCCGACCTCCTCCACCTTCCGGGCGATGGTCACCATCGCCTTGATCCGCTCGTGCTCCGACGGCTCCCGCCCGGTGGTGGGATCGACGGTGACGTCGCCGACGGTGAAGACCCCGAACTGCATCACAGCTCCTCGTGTGGCTACCGGGACCGCTGGGCGGCCCCCGGACGCAGCCCACAACATATTTGACGGGTCAACTATTCCGTCGGCCTGGGCGGGGCGGGGCCGGGGCCGGGGCCGGGGGGCGCCATGTCGGCGACATGGCGGGATCCGGCCGCCCACGACCGCCCCATGTCGCCGACATGGCGGCGCGGCAGCCGCGGCGCGCGCGGCGCGCGCGGCAGGCGCGGCCCGGGCGGCGGGCGTCAGCGCCAGGCGGCGCGGGGCACGTGCCGGCGGTACGCGCTCACGGTGGGGTCGCCGGCGATCCAGAACCGCCACGGCACGTCGTGCGCGCCCGTCACCCCGACCCGCGGGCCGGCCGCGACGGCCGCCTCGGGCACCGGCTGCACCGCCGGGCGCAGCCGTACCGGCCCGTCGCCGAGCAGGTAGGACCCGTACGCCGCGCGGTCGATGCCGAGCGCGGCGCAGAGCCGGGCCGGGCCGCGGGCGAGGTCGACGTCTCGGCGTACGGCGGGGCGCCGGGCGCGGACGACGTCCAGGCCCTCGACCACCTCACCGGCCCGCAGCAGGACGGCGGAGGCCTCCCCGTCCGGCCCGGTGACCACGTTCACGCACCAGTGCATGCCATAGGTGAAGTAGACGTAGGCGTGTCCGGCCGGGCCGAACATCACCGCGTTGCGCGGCGTACGCCCGCGGTGGGCGTGCGAGGCGGGGTCACCGGCCGTCCCCGCGTACGCCTCGACCTCGGTGATCCGGACGGTGGCGCCGCCGGCGGACAGCAGGCAGCCGAGCAGGCCGCGGGCGGCCGGGACCACCGGGCCGGCGAGCAGCGCGGCCAGCGCGGCGAGGTCGCCCGCCGGCCCGCCGTCGGGGTACGCGCCGGTCGCCCCCGGCGCGGGGTGGGCGGGCGGCGGGACGGCACGGCTCACGCCCCCGACCCTATCCGGCCCGCCGCCCCACCCGTCGGCGACGATCAAGAGGTTTCCGTCAGGGCGGGCGGCCCCGCCCGGCAGAAACTTCTTGATCGCCGGGCCGGGCGGGCTCAGCCGAGCGGCTGTTGGAGGTTCACCAGGTTGCCGCAGGTGTCGTCGAAGATCGCCATGAGCACCGGGCCGGTCTGCGTCGGTGGGGTGGTGAACCGGACGCCGCGACCCGTGAGCCGCTCGTGCTCCTTCGCCAGGTCGTCCACCCCGAAGATCATCACGGGAATTCCGGCCTCGCGCAGCCCGCGCTGGTACGCCTGGGCGATCGGCGTGCCGTTCGGCTCCAGTAGTAGCTCGACGCCCTCGGGGTCGGCCGGCGAGACGACGGTGAGCCAGCGGGCGTCCCCGCCGAGCGGGATGTCGTGCTTGACCGCGAAGCCCAGCACGTCGGTGTAGAACTGCTTCGCCTTCTCCTGGTCGTCGACGAAGACGCTGGTGACGGCCACCTTGATCATGGGATTCCCCCTTCTCCTCGCCGCCCAGCCTTCAGGGCCGACTTATATAAGTCAAGGGCGCTAGAGTTGAACATCTTGTTGACATCACTTAGTTTGCCTGGTCGGATGGCGGCATGACCGAGCAGGACCCGTTCACCGTGCCGGACGCCGGACGGGCCCGGGCGCACCGCACCCACGCCGCCCTCACCCGGATAACCGAGCGACACGCGGGCGACGACACGCGCCGACGGCGCTACGCCCACCCGTACGTGCCGGACCCGTACGAGGCGGTGGCCCTGGTGACCGCGCTGGCCGCCGGCGGTGCCGAGCTCGCGCCCGACGAGGAGCCGGTGGACGACTCCGACCTGGTCGCCGCGCTCACCCTCGTCCCCCACCTGCGGGCGGAGGTGGACGCGCTGGAGGCGGGGCTGCTGCGGCTCGCCCGGGACCGCGGGCTGACCTGGCAGGCCGTCGCCCACGGGCTGGGCCTCGGCACGGCGCAGGCCGCCCGGCAGCGCTACGAACGACTCACCGGCCGCGTCGGCGGCAGTGCCGACGGGAAACAGGAGGCGTGATGGACCGCGCGGAGCTGCTGGCGTACTGCCTGGCGAAGCCGGGCGCCTGGCTCGACCAGCCGTGGGAGGACGACGTCGTGGTGAAGGTCGGCAGCAAGATCTTCGCCTTCCTCGGGTCGGAGACCGGCAACCGGGTGGGCGTGAAGTGCGGCCCGACCCGGGAGGTGGCCGACGAATGGCTGCACCGGTTCCCCGACGACGCGGTCCCGTCGGCGTACATCGGGCGGTCGGGATGGAACAGCCTGCGCCTGGACGGGGCGATCCCGGACGACGAGCTGCGCGAGGCCGTCGACGGCTCGTACGAGACGGTGGTGGCGAAGCTGCCGAAGCGGGAACGCCCGGCGGCACCCTGACGACGGCCCAACTGCGAAGGGGCCCCTTGTCACGCTGTTGCGTCGACAAGGGGCCCCTTCAGCGCGCGGCCCGGACCGTCAGCGGGGCACGACCCGCTCGGCGGCCCACTCCCGCCAGCCGGCGAGCTGGTCGGCGGCGGCGGCGAGCTGGTCGGCGACCGGCCCGGGGCCGGTGGAGCCGGGCGTGGTCCGCGCGGCGAGCGCGGAACGGACCGACAGCACGTCGCGCACCGACGGGTCGAGGTGCTCGCTGACGGCCGACAGGTCGGCGTCGGAGACCTCGTCGAGGGCACAGTCCCGGGCGGCGCAGAGCGCCACCAGCTTGCCGGTGATCTCGTGGGCGTCGCGGAACGGCACGCCCCGGCGCACCAGCCAGTCGGCGACCTCGGTGGCGAGGGAGAAGCCGACGGGCGCGGCGGCGACGAGGCGGTCGACGCGTACCGTCATCGTGGAGATCATCCCGGCGAGGGCCGGCAGCAGCAGCTCCAGGGTGTCGACCGCGTCGAAGGCCGGCTCCTTGTCCTCCTGCATGTCCCGGTCGTACGTCATCGGCAGGCCCTTGAGCATCGTGAGCACGCTCATCAGGCCGCCGACCAGCCGGCCCGACTTGCCCCGGGCGAGCTCGGCGATGTCCGCGTTCTTCTTCTGCGGCATGATCGACGAGCCGGTGGCGAACGCGTCGTCCAGCTCGACCCAGCCGAACTCCTGCGACGTCCAGAGCACCACCTCCTCGCCGAGGCGGGACAGGTGCACCCCGATCATCGCGGTGACGAACAGGAACTCCGCCACGAAGTCCCGATCGGCGACGGCGTCCATCGAGTTGGCGAAGGACGTGCGGAAGCCCAGCTCCTTGGAGACCGCGACCGGGTCCAGCGGCAGGCCGGAACCGGCCAGCGCGCCGGCGCCGAGCGGGCTGATCGCGGCCCGGTGGTCCCAGTCGCGCAGCCGGGCCAGGTCGCGCAGCAGCGGCTGCACGTGCGCCAGCAGCCAGTGCCCGAAGGTGACCGGCTGGGCGTGCTGGAGGTGGGTCATGCCGGGGGCGGCCGTGTCGACGTGCCGCTCGGCCTGCTCCACCAGGGCGTCGGCCAGCTCCACCAGCCGGGCCGCCACGCCCCGGGCGTGGTCGCGCAGGTAGAGGCGCAGGTCGGTGGCGACCTGGTCGTTGCGGGAGCGGCCGGCGCGCAGCTTGCCGCCGAGGCTGCCGAGGCGTTCCAGCAGGCCCCGCTCCAGGGCGGTGTGCACGTCCTCGTCGTCGACCGTCGGGCGGAACGCGCCGGAGGCGCAGGCGGCCTCCAGGTCGTCCAACGCGGCCAGGATCTTCCCCAGCTCCTCGGGGTCGAGCAGGCCCGCGCGGGCCAGCACCCGGGCGTGGGCCCGGGAACCGGCGATGTCGTACGGAGCGAGGCGCCAGTCGAACTGCACGCTGACCGACAGCCGGGCCAGGGCCTCGGCGGGTCCGCCGGCGAACCGCCCGCCCCACAGGCTCGTACGGTTGGTCGCGGCACTGTTCTCGGTGAGGCTCTTGTCGTCCACGTCGCCCATTCTGGTTGTCACGCCGATCACCCGCCCAACCGGGCGTCCCGCGCGGCGGCGAGCCTGCTGGGCAGGCCCCACAGCTGCACGAAGCCCCGGGCGAGCGACTGGTCGAAGGTGTCGCCGGTGTCGTAGGTGGCCATGCCGAAGTCGTACAGGCTGGCCTCGGAGCGGCGCCCGGTCACGGTGGCCCGGCCGCCGTGCAGCGTCAGCCGCACCTCGCCGCAGACGTGCCGCTGGGCGTCGTCGATGAACGCGTCCAGGGCCCGCCTCAGCGGGGAGAACCACAGGCCGTCGTAGACCAGCTCGGCCCAGCGCTGCTCGACGCCGCGCTTGAACCGGGCCAGGTCCCGCTCGACGGTGACCGCCTCCAGCTCCTGGTGGGCGGTGATCAGGGCGATCGCGCCCGGGGCCTCGTACACCTCGCGGCTCTTGATGCCGACGAGGCGGTCCTCGACCATGTCGAGCCGGCCGACGCCCTGGGCGCCGGCGCGCCGGTTCAGCTCCAGGACCGCCTGGTACGGGGTGACCGTCTCGCCGTCGATCGCGACCGGTACGCCGGCGTCGAAGGTGATCACCAGCTCGTCGGGGTCGCGCGCCTCGGCCGGGTCGGCGGTGTACGCGTACAACGCCTCGACGGGCGCGTTCCAGATGTCCTCCAGGAAGCCGGTCTCCACGGCCCGGCCCCACAGGTTCTGGTCGACGGAGTACGGCGACCTCGCCGACACGTCGATCGGCAGCCTCCGTTCCTCGGCGTACGCGATGGCCTTGTCGCGGGTCCACGCGAAGTCCCGGGCCGGGGCGACGATCCTGAGGTCGGGGGCGAGCGCGCCCAGGCCGGCCTCGAAGCGCACCTGGTCGTTGCCCTTGCCGGTGCAGCCGTGCGACACGATCGTGCCGCCGTGCCGGCGTGCGGCGGCCACCAGGTGCCTGACGATCAGCGGCCGGGACAGCGCGGAGACCAGCGGATAGCGGTCCATGTAGAGGGCGTTGGCCCGGATCGCCGGCAGGCAGTACCCGGCGGCGAACTCGTCGCGGGCGTCGACCACCTCGGCCTCGACGGCGCCGCAGTCGAGGGCGCGCTGCCGGATGACCCCGAGGTCCTCGCCGCCCTGCCCGACGTCGACCGCGACCGCGATCACCTCCGCGCCGGTCCGCTCCGCCAGGTACGGGATGGCCACCGACGTGTCCAGCCCCCCGGAGTACGCGAGGACGACCCGCTCGGTCATGGTGTCGTACTCCCCTCCGGGTTACCTTCCCCGCGGGACCACGCGGCGAGCCTCTCGCCCAGCGCGGCCCCGCCGACGGCCTCGCGGGCCACGACCAGGACGGTGTCGTCGCCGGCGATCGTGCCGACGACCTCGGGCAGGCCCGCCCGGTCCAGCGCGCTGGCCAGGTAGTGGGCCGCGCCCGGCGGAGTGCGCAGCACGGTGATGTTGCCGCTGGAGTCCACCTCGTTGAGCAACTCCCGCAGCAGGCGGACGAGCCGGGCGGGCGCCGCCTCGGCCTCACGCAGCGGGCGGTGGCCGTCCTCCGGGATGACGTACACGGCGCGCCCGTCGCCGCCGCGGGCGGTGACCGCGCCGAGTTCCTTCAGGTCCCGCGAGAGCGTGGCCTGGGTGACCTGGGCGCCCTCGGCGGCGAGCAGGTCGGCCAGCTCGGTCTGCGAGCGGACGGCCCGGTCGCGGATCAGCTCGACGATGCGGGCGTGCCGGGCGGCGCGGGTGAGCGGGGCGGTCATGGTCGGTCCTCCAGGAGAAACGTCAGCAACGCCTTCTGGGCGTGCAGCCGATTCTCCGCCTGGTCGAACACGGCGCTCTGCGGGCCGTCGAGCACCTCGTCGGTGATCTCCTCGCCCCGGTGCGCCGGCAGGCAGTGCAGCACGATCGCGTCCGGCGCGGCCTGCCCGAGCAGGGCCTTGTTCACCTGGTACGGCAGGAACGGGGTGATCCGGTCCAGCCCGTCGGCCTCCTGACCCATCGAGGTCCAGGTGTCGGTGGCCACCACGTCGGCGTCCCGGGCGGCCTGCACCGGGTCGCGCAGCACGCGCACTGACCCGCCGGTGCCGGCGGCGATCTCCTCCGCCCGGGCCACCACGCTCGGGTCGGGGTCGAACCCGACCGGCCCGGCGACCCGGACGTGCATCCCGGCGGTCGCCCCGGCCAGCAGGTACGAGTGGGACATGTTGTTCGCGGCGTCCCCCACGTAGGCGAGGGTCCGGCCGTGCGTGCCGCCGCACCGCTCGCGGACGGTGAGCAGGTCGGCCAGGAGCTGGCACGGGTGGAAGTTGTCGGTGAGCGCGTTGACCACCGGCACGGTGGCGTGCGCGGCGACCTCGGCGATCCGGTCGTCGCCGTGGGTGCGCAGCACGATCGCGGCGACGTAGCGGGAGAGCACCCGGCCGGCGTCGGCCAGGGACTCGCCGCGCCCGAAGTGGGTCACCTGGGTGTCCACGACGAGGGGATGCCCGCCCAGCTCCGCGATACCCGCGTCGAAGGAGATCCTGGTGCGCAGGCTCTGCTTGTCGAACAGCACCGCCACCGACCTCGGGCCGGCGAGCGGTCGGTGGGCGAACCGCTCGGCCTTCATCCGGGCGGCGAGGTCGAGCACGGCCGCCTGCTCGGCGGGCGTGAGGTCGTCGTCGCGCAGCAGGTGGCGGGTCATGCGAGGGTCTCCTGGGCGGGTACGGCCGGATCGGCTGCCGGCGTCACGGCGTCGAGGGCGGCGGGGAGCGCGGCCAGGAACGCGTCGGCCTGCTCGGCGGTGAGGATCAGCGGCGGGGCGAGCCGGACCACCCCGGGCTGCACCGGGTTCACCAGGAACCCGGCCTCGCGCAGCGCGGCGGCCACCGGGCCGGCCACGTCGGCGGTGAGCACGACGCCGAGCAGCAGGCCGGCGCCGCGCACCTGACCGACGAGGGGGTGGCCGAGCGCCTCGATCCCCCGGCGCAGCCGCTCACCGACCCGCTTGACGTGGTCGAGCAGCCCCTCGCCGGCGATGGTGGACACCACCGCGAGGGCGGCGGCGCAGCTGATCGGGTTGCCGCCGAAGGTGCTGCCGTGCGAGCCGGGGCCGAGCAGCTCGGCGGCCCGCCCGAACGCCAGGCAGGCGCCGATCGGCAGCCCGCCGCCGAGGCCCTTGGCGAGGGTGACGACGTCGGGCTCGACGCCCTCGGCCTGGTGGTAGAACCAGTGTCCCGTACGGCCGATGCCGGTCTGCACCTCGTCGAGCACCAGCAGCGCGCCACGCCGGGCGGTGATCCGGCGGGCCTCCGCGAGGTAGCCGGCCGGGGGCACGACCACACCGTTCTCGCCCTGGATCGGCTCCAGGATCACCATGGCGGTCGCGTCGGTGACCGCCGCGTCGAGGGCGGCGGCGTCGCCGTACGGGACGTGGGTGACGTCGCCCGGCAGCGGCCGGAACGGGTCGGCCTTGGCGGGCTGGCCGGTCAGCGCGAGCGCGCCCATGGTGCGGCCGTGGAAGCCGCCGTGGGTGGCGACCACGTGGGTGCGGCCGGTGCGCCGGGACAGCTTGAACGCCGCCTCGTTGGCCTCCGCGCCGGAGTTGGCGAAGTAGACCCGGCCCGGCCGGCCGGCCAGGGCCAGCAGCAGCTCGGCCAGGGCGACCGGCGGCTCGGCCACGAACAGGTTGGACACGTGGCCGAGGGTGGCGACCTGCCGGGACACGGCGGCCACCACGGCCGGGTGGGCGTGGCCGAGGGCGTTGACCGCGATGCCGCCGAGCAGGTCGACGTACTCCCGGCCGGCCTCGTCGACCACGACCGCGCCAGCGCCGGAGACCAGCGCGAGCGGCGGCGTGCCGTAGTTGTCCATCAGGGACGCGCCCCAGCGCTCCACGAGCGTGCTCATGATCCAATCACCGAGCCTTCTTCGTTCGCGACTGCGGGGCTTGGTCGCTGCGCTCCCGCACTCCTCGCGCTCACCGAGCCTTCTTCGTTCGCGACTGCGGGGCTTGGTCGCTGCGCTCCCGCACTCCTCGCGCT